>CAZYQV010000546.1:0-2971 GCA_964649775.1 uncultured Rikenellaceae bacterium | reverse complement strand
AGGATCTTGCGAAAATGACCGAAAGCCTGGAAGTTGCCCACCAGCTCGATGTGATATTTCTTCGCATACTGCAACAGCTCGCGGATCTCCTCAGCTGTGATACCGTCGGCAGGGGCGATTTCGGGATGCGACTTTAGTTTGAAGACATGCTCTGTGTAGAGGGTGAAAGCGTTCATCTTCAGCGCAGCCATCTTCCTCACCTCCTCTTTCAGGAATGCCAGGGTGGGGATAGGACCCCTGCTGATGTCGTCCTGCCAGGCACGATAGCGCAGAGCAGGCCGGTCGATGATGGTCACAGCAGGGAGAGCATGGCCCTGCCGGTTGCCACGGATGAGCTGGTTGAGGGTCATCACACCGTAGAAAAGCCCAACGTCTTTGTTGGCCACCAACAGGATACGCTGTGACGTGACCTGCAGGATGTACCCCTCGTCACCCAGCGTATCCAACGCAGCAACGAACGATGCCGTCAGCTTGTCAAATTTTTTGTCCTGGCCACGGTAACCCATCAGGATCGCCGCCTTCTTCGCCTCGAGGGTGTAGTCAGGCTCAAAACCCACATCCTTTTTTACCTCACGGATAAAAAGATTGGCCGGAAAAAGAAGCGTAGTATCGTCGGCATCGGTGATGTAAAGAAGCTTCTCGGAAGCAAGGAGAAAAACACCCTCGCCGCGGACCACCTGCTGCGGGACCGGGATGAGATGCAGGGACTGGGAGAAAAGGATAGCAGGAAAAAGCAACCAGAACAGCAGAGCGACAGAGTTTTTTTTCAGATAAGCACTTCTCATGGCAGGAAAGGTTTGGAGGAAGAGTAAAGTTAATAATTTAGTTGAAAATATAATAGTTCAGGGGGGGACGAGTTGCAAGTTTTGAGTTTTGAGTTTCGAGTTTCGAGTTTCGAGTGAGCCGGGACATTGCAAGGAGGCTTTGTCCGCCATAGCTCCGACGCAGGAGGAGCGACGGCGGAAGCCGACGAAGCCTGCCTGCCGGCAGGCCGGGATCAATTCGACTTAATGGTTCCACTTCGCCTCCGGCTCGTGCAATCATAGTCTCATTGACTTTTTCCCGTTTTTCGTCTAATTTTTACTTGAAAAAACCGGGACGGAAGAATGCTTTTTTCTGTTAATCCTTTATTTTGCGAACAAAAGAAATTTCACGCAATGAAAAAAACGATCTTATTCCTGTTCCTAGCGCTGGGTGCTCTTTCTCTGTTCGCCCAGCAGGAGAAAAAAGTGTTCTGGAAAGAGGATTTCTCCGGCGGTCATCTCCCCGACGGCTGGGTGGTCAGGAGTCTCGGCGACAGCACGGTGCTGTGGCAGTGCACCGACCAGCCCTACCCCGGCAGTCATCAGTATAACCGCCAGGCGCCGCCCATCGCCTCCACCAGCCGCGGACATTTCATGCTCTTCAGCCCCGGCGTAAAGGTGGATAAGAACATCAACAAATGGCGCGACGCCGGTGTCTATCCCGACGGTTATTTCATGACCTCTGCCATCGACTGCCGCAACCTGAAGTCGGCCATCCTGCGTTTCGAGCAAAAATTCGCCTACAACCCCTGGGGTCACACCCGCGATGCGGGCCTCTTCGTGGGGGTGAGCAACGACGGCCAGAACTGGAAGTATTACCGTGTCAACCAGGGTGTAAAGGGCTGGAAGGACTCGCCCAATCCGATGGTCAGGGAGCTGAACGTGTCGGATATGGTAGCCGGTCAGAAGACGGTATATCTCAAATTCCTCTGGAAAGGCTATTTTGCTTTCTACTGGATGGTGGATGATATCGCCCTGCTGGAAGGGTATCAGCAGGACTTGGGGGTGAAAGAGCTGCTCTATCCCCGTCCCCAGGACAACGTCTTCACCGAACAAGACACCGTGCGTGTGCTGGTGAAGAACATGGGTTCACAGGCTATCATGCGCAACTTCAAAGTGACAATGCAGGTGGGTGATGCGATGCCCTGTACGGTGCTGGTGAAGGCCGAAGATCATCCTTTCCCGGCCAACAGCACGCAGGAGATCGCCTTCTGTCCTGCCGACCTGCATGCCAAAGCCAAATGGGATATACACATCTCCTGTGACCTGCCGGGTGACGAGGACACCACCAACAACACCGCTACCTACACCGTCTATTCGAAGCCCGTGCAGCTGGGCAGTCTCACCGCCATCGACCGCTGGGAGGACGGCACCATCCTCTTCCGCAGCGGCAAGGCGACGGTGGCCGTCAACTTCCTCAACGACGACATCTTCCGTCTGCGGCTGGCGCCGCTGGGCGACATGGAAGACCCCACGCAGGGCAAGATCGTGGTAAAACGCAACTTCCCGCCCATGAACATCGACCCCGTTGACCGGGGGGATTACTATGCCATGACCACGAAAGATATAGAGCTGCGGGCTTACAAAAAACCGCTGCACTTTGCCATGTACACAAAAGAAGGCAGGCTGCTGTGGGAGGAGGCAGCACCACTGGAGTATGGCGCCACCACCCGGCAGCGGCTGAAAAGACAGCAAGATGAATATTTCTATGGCGGTGGCATGCAGAACGGCTATTTCTCGCACCGCGACAGCACGATAAAGATCGAGATCGGCGGCGGCTGGGACGACGGCGGACGACCCAACCCCGTACCTTTCTATATGAGCACGGCGGGCTACGGCGCTTTCCGCAACACCTTCGCGCCGGGACGCTACAGTTTCCACGACCCGCTGGACCTGAGCCATGAAGAATTCCGTTTCGACTGCTACTATTTCTATGGCCCCGGCCTGAAAGACATCCTCAACGACTACACCCTCCTGACGGGCCGTCCTTTCATGCCACCACGATGGGCACTGGAGATGGGCGACGCCAACTGTTACAACCGCGACGGACACACCACGCCGGTGGTCATCGATTCGATAGCCCGCAAGTACCGCCAGCATGACATGCCCGGCGGATGGATCCTCCCCAACGACGGCTACGGCTGCGGATATACCGACCTGCCCTACAC
>CAZYQV010000545.1:0-5099 GCA_964649775.1 uncultured Rikenellaceae bacterium | reverse complement strand
GACATGTACCTGGAGATAAAAGGCAAAAAGAACACCAACCGTTTCAAGCCGGTGGTCCTTTTCCTGGGGCCTTTCAGGCTTAAGGCCGGCGCCACAGCCTCCCACACCATCCGCATGCCCAACTATGTAGGGTCGGTGCGTACGATGGTGGTAGCCGCCGACGGAGAGGGCGCTTACGGCCATGCAGAGAAGACCGTCCCTGTGAAGAAGCCGCTGATGGTGCTGGCCACCCTGCCGCGTGTTGTCAGCCCCGGCGAACGGGTCATCCTACCGGTGAGTGTCTTTGCCATGGAGAAGAATATCCGCAGGGTGACGGTGAGGTGCTCCGTCACCGGTCCTTTCTCTGTCGACGGCAGCAACACACAGACCCTCACTTTCGACCGTACGGGCGACCAGCTGGCCTTCTTCGCCCTGACGGTGGCAGAACGCATCGGCGAGGGGGAGATACGCGTCACGGCCAGCGCCGGCAGAGAAAAAGCCGGCGACATCATCCACCTGCAGGTACGTGCTTCCAACCCCCGCATCACGCATGTTACAGGGGCTGTCGCCGAGGGAGGCTCCTCCTGGGAGGGGCGTTACGAGACGGCAGGCATGGCCGGCACCAACGAGGGCACCCTGGAGGTGTCGTCGCTGCCGCCCCTGCGCCTGGACGAGCGGCTGCAGTACCTCCTCACCTACCCCCACGGCTGTGCGGAGCAGGTGACGTCGGCTGCTTTCGCGCAGCTCTACCTCGACAGACTGACCCCTCTCGACGCGACAGAGAAAGAGAAGGTGCAGAAAAACATTGCTGCAGCCATCAACAGGCTGGTCTCCTTCCAGACACCCGGCGGCGGTCTCACCTACTGGCCCGGCAGCGACGAGCGTCCCGACGAGTGGATCACCAGCTATGCCGGTCACTTCCTGCTGGAGGCCCGCAGCAGAGGGTATGACCTGCCCACCGCCTTCCTCGACGGATGGCTGCGCTATCAGCGCCGCATGGCCAACGGCTGGACACGCGCAGAAAAAAAACAGTGGTGGCACAGCAGCGAGCTCACACAGGCCTACCGTCTCTACACCCTGGCGCTGGCCGGTAAGCCGGCCGTCGCCGCCATGAACAGGATGCGCGAGATGAGCGGGCTCTCCCCCGCAGCACGATGGCGTCTGGCAGGAGCATACCTGCTGAACGGCAAGGAGGAGGCCGCCCGCTCACTGGTGCAACAGATAAGCACCACCGTCAGCCCCTACCGCGAGCTCTCCCGCACCTATGGCGACCACCTGCGCGACGAAGCCATGATCCTCGAGGTCCTCACCCTGATGAACGACAAGGTAAGAGGGAAGAAGATCGTCGACCACATCTCCGAAGTGCTCAACAGCGACCGGTGGTGCAGCACACAGACCACCGCCTGGGCCCTGCTGGCCGTGGCCAGGTTCGTGGGAGAAGAGGGGACCGCCGCACACCCCGATTTCACCTGCCATATCAACGGAAAAAAAGCAGATCACAGCAACAGCGGACCGCTGGTGCGCATCCCCCTCCCCTTCGACGGGAGGCAGGCCGGCAGGATAACCGTCCGCAACAACGGCACGAAAACGCTCTATTTCAACGTCACCGTCAGCGGCATCCCCACGGCAGGTGCAGAGACGGCCGTCAGCAGCAGCTACCTGACCATGAAGATCTCCTACAGCGACCTGCAGGGACACCCCCTCGATCCGGCCCGTCTGGAGCAAGGCAGCGATTTCTGTGCAGAGGTGACGGTGCACAACACCGGCCTGCTCGACGACTATCCCGAGATGGCCCTCACACAGCTCTTCCCCGCAGGATGGGAGATACGCAACATACGTCCCGACAACAACGGGTCTCTCACAGGCGACCGCCCGCGCTACCAGGACATACGCGATGACCGGGTATATACCTATTTCGACCTCAGGAAGAACGAGACAAAGACCTTCCGCATACTCCTCAACGCCACCTACCTGGGCCGTTTCTACCTGCCGGCGGTCAAGTGTGAGGCGATGTACGACCACAGCATCCTGGCGGTGCAGCCGGGAAGGTGGGTGGAAGTGACGGAACAACGATGAAGCCTGATTTTTGATGCCCGAAGCCCGAATACACCCCCTCCCTCACTCCCTCCCCGTCAAGGGGGAGGGACGGGGTGGGGGTATTACATATTAAAGTAATTTTTTTTTGCGCATAAAAAGAACATACAGGAAATTTTTCATCCTTTTAATCTTTACCCTTGCCGGTTTTCTTTTATTGCCCGTGGTCTCTTTCGATGACCCCACGGCCACGGTGCTCACCGACCGGCAGGGTGAGCTGCTGGGAGCACAGATCGCCGCCGACGGCCAGTGGCGTTTCCCTCCTGCCGACAGTGTGCCGTACAAGTTTGCCACAGCCATACGTCTTTATGAGGATGAGCATTTTTTCCACCATCCGGGCATCAACCTTTTTTCGTTGGCGCGTGCAGCGTGGCAGGATGTACGTGCCGGCCGTGTCGTCAGCGGCGGCAGCACGATCACCATGCAGGTGGTGCGTCTGGCACGGGGTGCGCGACGTCGCAACGCCCTCAACAAAACCGTGGAGATGGTGCTGGCCCTGCGTCTGGAGGCTGCCCGCAGCAAAAAGGAGATCCTGCGCATGTATGTCTCGCACGCCCCTTACGGCGGCAATGTGGTAGGCCTCGACGCCGCCGCCTGGCGTTACTACGGCCGGCCGGCATGGCGCCTTTCGTGGGGTGAGGCGGCCACCCTGGCGGTGCTGCCCAACGCCCCGGCGCTCATCTACCCCGGCCGCAACGAGGAGGCCCTCCGTCACAAGCGCGACCGTCTGCTGCGCAAGCTGCGCGACCGCGGTTATCTCGACACGCTGGGCTGCCGTCTGGCCGGCGACGAGCCCCTGCCGGGGCGCCCGCATCCTCTGCCCTCGCCGGCCCCCCATCTGCTGCAGCGCGCCATCGCCGAGGGCCACCGCGGCGAGCGCTGCGTCACCACCCTCGACCGCCACCTGCAGGAGCAGTGCAACACCCTCATACAGCGTCATTACCAGCGGCTCTCGCAGAACGACATCAACAACGCAGCTATCCTGGTCGTCGACGTGCGCCACCGCACCGTCCTGGCGTATGTGGGCAACACGCCTGCCCCGCAGGACGAAGGGTGCGACGTCGACATGATCCGGGCGCCCCGCAGCTCGGGCAGCACCCTAAAGCCCCTCCTCTATGCCGCCATGCTCGACGACGGCATGATCCTCCCCGGCAGCTTGGTCCCCGATATACCCACCCACTACCGCGACTACACGCCGAAGAACTTCTCCCTCACCTACCGCGGCGCCGTGCCGGCCGGCCGTGTGCTGGTACACTCGCTCAACATCCCTGCCGTGCGCATGCTCCGTGACTATGGTCTGGGACGGTTCCACGCCCTCCTGCAACAGACAGGCTTCACCACCCTCAACCAGCCTCCCGGTCATTACGGTCTCACCCTCATCCTCGGCGGTGGCGAGGTGACCCTCTGGGACCTGGCCGCCTGCTACGGCGGCATGGCCTATACCCTTAACAGCATACGCTCGCTGGAGTACCGTTACGATGAGGAGGCCTACCGTCCTCCTTCGTGGCTGGCCACCACGGACGGGCACGACACACCGTCCTCCACCGCCGGGCGGGGTGTGCTGAGCGCCGGGGCCATCTGGCAGACCTTTGAGACGCTCACCGCCCTGCGCCGTCCCACACAGGAAGGACTGTGGCAGGTCTTCTCCTCCTCGAAGAAGATCGCGTGGAAGACAGGCACCAGCTTCGGCTTCCGCGACGCCTGGGCCGTGGGGGTCACCCCCGCCTATGTGGTGGCCGTATGGACGGGCAACGCCGACGGCGCAGGACGCCCCGGGCTCATAGGACTGCATGCCTCCGCCCCTCTTATGTTCGACGTCTTCGCCCTGCTGACGGCCGTCCCCTGGTTCGAGCCTCCCTGGGACGAGCTGTCACGGGTGACGGTATGCCATGAGAGCGGCTGGCGCGCCACCCCCCGCTGTGAACACCGCGACACTCTCTGGGTGCCGCGCAGCTGTCTTCACGCCAGGGCCTGCCCCTGGCACCGGCCTGTGCACCTCGACAGCAGCGGCCGCTACCGGGTGAACAGCCACTGCTACCTGGTGCCCGACATGATCACCCGCAGCTGGTTCGTGCTGCCCCCGGTGATGGAATGGTACTACAAACGCGTCAACCCCTCCTACCGCCCCCTGCCCCCTTTCCTGCCGGGATGCCACGAAGAGCAACCCCGTGCCATGGAGATGATTTACCCCCGCGAGACAAGACAGATCTTCATCCCCCGCAACCTCGACGGCACCCTCAGCAGCACCGTCTTCGAAGTGGCGCACCGCGGAAGCGGCCATACCATCTTCTGGCATCTCGACGGACAATATCTCGGCGCCACCAGAGAGGTACACAAAATGGAATTACAGCCCTCTCCCGGCAGCCATACCCTCACCCTCACCGACGACGAAGGCAATATCCTGGTGAAACGCTTCGAGGTGGCCGGGAAACAATGATAGAATGATAGAATGATTAAATGATAGAAACAACGCTCCGAAGGGACGGGATGAAAACAGGTACTCTGCGCCCTGAGCATAAAGCGAAGAGCTAAGAGCGTAGAGCGAAGAGCTCTCAAACTTTTCGACTTCTTTCCCATTCTGCCCCTACGGGGCGGAAGGTGTGGGAATGGCCCTTTTTGCTCAGCCACTGTGGCTGGCTATTGCCAATAAGTGCCTACGGCACTCCCTGATCCTCAAACCATTCCTCCCCCGCCCTTCGGGCACCCCTTCCGGTCGCTTTCGCTTTTAATACGAAATGCTTCAGCGCCCAAGAGGGGGATATTTGCTTACGTCACCCTTTTCCTTATGCGCCCTGCTCCCTGCAAACGCGTAATTATAGTAAGTCGGGACGTTGCAAGGAGCGATAGCGACGTGGCCTGCCTGCCGTTGCGATAGCCTTAGCGGTGGGAAACAGGCGGGGGCGAGAGAAATTCGTGGCGGCCCCAGAGGCGTGAGTCCGGCGCCAGCCGGACCCGGCCTGACGAGAATTTCGGTGCGCGCTGAAGCGTTGCCCGGACCGCCCTTTTCTTTGCATACTTTCTTTTGG
>CAZYQV010000544.1:0-4853 GCA_964649775.1 uncultured Rikenellaceae bacterium | reverse complement strand
GTCACCTGGGGCGGGCAGTTCCGTCTTCAGCAGGAAGCCAACAAACGACTGGGCTTGGTCATCCCGGTGACTTTGTTGATCATCTTCCTGTTGCTGTACTCCAGCTTCGGATCGATCAAAAACACCCTGCTAATCCTGATGAACATACCCCTGGCGCTGGTGGGCGGGGTGATCGCCTTGTGGCTCAGCGGCCAGAACCTGTCGGTGCCCGCCTCCGTAGGCTTCATCGCCCTCTTCGGCATCGCTTTGGAGAATGGCATGGTGCTGGTGACCTACCTCAACCAGCTGGTGCACGACGGCATGCCGGTGGATGAGGCTTCGGTGAGAGGCGCCTCGCTGCGCCTGCGGCCCGTGCTGATGACCGCCGTGACCACCGCCCTGGGCCTGATCCCGCTGCTGATAGCCACCGGCACCGGCAGCGAAGTGCAGCGCCCCCTGGCTACCGTAGTGGTAGGAGGTCTTATCACTTCGACGCTGCTGACACTGCTGGTGATCCCGGCGATCTACAAATGGTTTTCGGCGGAGGGGAACTATAATAAGGCATAAGGCATAAGGCATAAGGCAGAAGGCAAAAGGCAAAAGGCAGAGGTAAGAAAGAAGACCCGGGAGATAGGAGCCGGGAATCAAGGGTCAGGAGGCAGGATGGGAAGAGATACGTGTGGAGATGAAGGCGCTCCGGCCTGGAGATATCTTCCTGGTACGTCGGGGAGAGTCGATACCCACCGACGGGATTATTATGGATTATCAATTTAACGAAAAATGAAATTTATTAATAGTTTTTAAAGGCATAAAAGCTTCCGAAAATATAAAAGGAGTCCTATCAACAAAACTCCCTTTACAGACATTTTCGTCAGCCATCAGATTTATCCCTGGCAGGTTGCTCGCCAGCAGAGCCTGCTTCCGTTTAATCTGACAAGACAAAAATCCTATGATATTTTTTGCAATAATATTAAGAGTAAAAAAAAGAGCTTTTTTTTGTCCACTTGAGAATAACCTGTGTAAATTAGCCTAAATATTGTCCGATATAACCAAGTTTTTCAAAGTTTTTGCATCCACTATGAATGGAAAGGAAAAATTGTCTGTGTAACAGGGATAAATATTGGTTTAAGGGTGTAATTGTCTGTCAGGTATGTCGGGGATAATTGCCGGTTTATCGCCGGCGGGTGCAACTTTTTGGAAGGGATGTCTGTCAACAATAGGAAACTGTTCGTCAAAATCATGAAAAAACTACTGTTTCTTTTTGCGGGCTTATATCTGTCTGCGGGCCTGTATGCTGCGGAGGTGGATACGGCAAGGGCCCTGACCGTTGCAAGAAATTTCCTGACCGAAAGACTCCATGTGCATAAAGGGGTCCCTCCCGCTGAAATGCGGCTGAGACTTACGGAGATCAGTAAGTCGGCAGACACAGTTCTTTTTTACGTTTACAACGTGGTGGGGCAGAAAGGCTTTGTGCTGCTGTCTGCCGACGACCGGATGTTGCCGGTGCTGGCCTATTCGTTTGAGTCGTCGTTCGGTGACACGGCGGATATGCCTCCTGCGCTGAAAGAGTGGCTGGCAGTGACAGAAAGACAAATCCGTGTTGTCCTGAAGGAACATCCTGCTGTGCCGGCGGAGGTGAAGAAAGCATGGCAGCATTATCTTGCGCCGGGAGAAAAAGGAACAGCTGTGACAGAGGATGTGGCTCCCCTGCTCACCACCAAATGGAACCAGGGAAGATACTATAATCAACTCTGTCCGGCCGACCCCAAAGGACAGGACGGCCATGTCTGGGTAGGATGTGTGGCCGTGGCCATGGCCCAGGTGATGAAGTACTGGAATTATCCCGAGTATGGTTCCGGAGAGCATAGCTACGATCACTATATCTACGGACTGCAGACGGCCGACTTTGCCAACACCCGCTACGAGTGGTCCGGGATGCCGGATGCTTTATCTGATTATAATACACCTGTGGCCACGCTGATGTATCACTGCGGGGTGTCGGTCAACATGAACTACGGCACTTACGGTTCTACGGCTTATATGAGCAGTACAGGCACGGCGCTGAAAGGATATTTCGATTATTCCCGCGAGATCACCTCGGTGAGCAAATGGCGTTATACCGATCATGCCTGGGACAGCCTGGTGCGGTCGCAAATTGACCTCGGACAGCCCCTTATCTATGCCGGCGGGAGTCACGCCTTCAATATCGACGGATACCAGGATACCAGCTACTTTCATGTCAATTGGGGGTGGGGAGGCGCTTACAACGGATACTTCTATCTCGATGACCTTACCCCCGGCAGCAGCGATTTTACCTCGGGGCAACAGGCGGTGATCAATATCCGTCCCGACTGCGGGGAAGCTCCGACGGAGACCGATACATTGACGGGGCAGAACGGGAAATTATGGGACAACGGGGGTTTCAATGGAAACTATTACAACTGTTCCGACAGCAGGACCCTCCTGATGCCGGAAGGTGCTGTCACCGTCCAGGTGAAGTTCAACTATTTCAGTACGGTGGCAGGACAGGACTCCCTGTATATCCATGACGGGACGGATGAGAAGGCTCCAGTCCTGGCTGCGATCAGCGGCGACACCGTTCCGGATCCTTTTGTCAGCACCGGGAACGCACTCTTCTTACATTTTGTTTCCGACGGGTATACTACCGGGAAAGGTTACGAGATACAATATACCTGTGCCTTTGACGATGCCGGTGTGACGCAGATGTTGTTGCCGCAGAGCCGCACCTGCGGGAGCGAGGACGACTCACTCGTGGTGGTGGTGAAGAATTTCGGCATCCACAGTCAGGCGCAGATACCGGTGAAGGTGGAGGTGATGACACCTCGGGGTGAAGAGACGTATACGGCGACACTGCAGGAGACGCTGGCACCGGATGAACAGGACACCCTGTATGTCGGGATGTTCAGCACCCTCGAGCCCGGCGAGTACTCTTTCACATGCTATACCACCCTTCCGGGGGACACCCTGATCAACGACAACGATACTTCTTACGCAACCGTGCAGATCAAATTTCTGCAACCTGTTCCATATTATGAGAACGTGGACGACATGGGCTGGGACCTGGGCGACTGGACCAACCGGGGTAGCTTGGTGTGGATCAACGGCAATGGAGGTAGCAGGAAAAATGACAATGCCTATTTCTCCGGCATGGCCGGCGGAGGGGACGATCAGTTCTTTTTCTTCGACCGGAAGATCACAGGGGTGACGCAACATACGGGAATGTATTTCGATTACCGGATCCTGGGCGGTCAGGATTGGCCGCCGGCGCCGGATACGCTGCGGGGGGAGGAGCGACTGCATGTGATCGTGGCCCGCGGCTGCGGATACGCATTCGATACTGTCTTTACCATCGACAAGACGAACCATGTTCCCGACAGCCTCTTCCGCAGGGTGTATGTGCCGCTGGGTGCTTATGCGGACGATGAAATCATGATCGGTTTCACCACGGAGTGGGACTCGGTATGGTCGACTATCGATTACGATAATATCCTGGTGGCGGACAGTATCCGGGACAACCGCATCACGGAGACAACCGTCTGTGAAGGCGACGGACTGGTCATCGCCGGCACCGCTGCCACCGGTGGTGTAGGGCCGCTCACCTATGTGTGGGAAGAGAGCGACGACGGGGTGAGCTGGCGTGTAGCAGCCAACAGCGGGAATACCCCTGTCTATACGGTGGCATTGTTCGACACGCCTCTGTACTTCCGCCGCATCGTCCGCGATACGCTGTTGTTTGCAGATACCAGCAATGTGGTACATATCGCCGTCATTTCCTGGCCCGTGCCGGCGGTGTCGGCCGACACGGCCGTATGTGTCGGTACGACGGTGACCCTCACTGCCACAGGCGGGGAGAGCTATCACTGGAACACCGGCGAGACGACTCCGGTGATCACCGTCACCCCGCTGGAAGACACAAAGTATACCGTGGTCGTCACCAACGGCGGGCAGTGTGCCACAGATACCTCTGTGACGGTCACCGTGCATCCGTTGCCGCAGGTTTCCCTCGGACCAGATACGACCTCCTGCACAGGGAGCAGCGTGACACTGGATGCAGGGGATTTTGAGAGCTACCTCTGGAATACCGGTGCGACGGGCCGTACCCTCACGGTGGATACCGCGGGAGATTACCGTGTCACTGTGACCAATGTTTACGGTTGTGAGAACAGCGACACCCTCCGGGTGCAGTTTGAGACCTGTACAGGTGTGGATGACTTTGGCAAGGCGACGGTAAAGATCTACCCCAACCCCTCGGCAGGGATCTTCTACATCGAAGGCCTGCCGGCCAAGGGTGTGGAGCGGATCACGGTGATGAACGTTCTGGGCGGGGTCGTGAAGACGATCGTCCCGGAAGAGGAGATCATCCGGATCGACCTGCAGGATCAGCCCGAAGGCATCTATTTCATCCGTTTCGTGAGAAAGGATGAGACTTCGCCGGTGTATAAGGTGATGAAAAAAAGGTGAACGGACACATTGATCCGTATTCACTTTCCGTCCCGATGGTCCCTCCCCGAAAAGGATATGCATTGCCGGGTCGAAAATGAGAGATGATCAGGAGTATGGTATGCAGGGGGAAAATATGATATCCCGGAAGAGTAATATTACTCATCCACTTTTATATAAAGTTTCGGTTTCAATCCTTGTTTTAGTGGAAATGGGTCGGGAAGCTTAATACTTGCGCCAGCCTCCCTTACCCTTATCTGTTTCAATCCTTGTTTTAGTGGAAATGGGTCGGGAAGAACGACCTGTCTACCCTTTCTGCATGCCTATCTAAGTTTCAATCCTTGTTTTAGTGGAAATGGGTCGGGAAGATATCCTGTTGAAAAAACTACGTCAGAAACGGCTAGTTTCAATCC
>CAZYQV010000543.1:0-10638 GCA_964649775.1 uncultured Rikenellaceae bacterium | reverse complement strand
CAAAAAAATGCGATATTTACATGGAAAAAGGGAGAAGACGAAGTGAAGGCTGAGCAAAAGGGCATGACGGTCATCTGGGCCTCTTTTTTCCTGAATCTTTTGCTGTTCGGGATCAAGATCTGGGCCGGATACAGGAACGATTCGCTTGCACTGCTGGCCGACGGCTGGCATACCCTTTCCGATTGTGTCTCGACGATAGTGGTCTTTATCGGACTGAAGTGGAGCATGAAACCGGCCGATAAGGAACATCCTTTCGGACACGGGAGGGCCGAGACGGTTGCCGCCATTTTCGTAGGTTTTTTTCTCGTGATGGTGGCCTTTGAGTTCGGTAGAGAGGCCATTGCGCGCCTGGCCGATCATGTACGTGCTCATTAC
This sequence comes from uncultured Rikenellaceae bacterium, assembly GCA_964649775.1. Lineage (GTDB taxonomy): Bacteria > Bacteroidota > Bacteroidia > Bacteroidales > VadinHA17 > DRPN01. The sequence continues at coordinate 10,263 of CAZYQV010000543.1, read as the reverse complement.
GGCTGGACCGGCATCGTTGTGATGATCATCTCGGTACTGGTCAAGGAGGCGATGTCGCAGATGTCCATTAGGACGGGCAGGAAGATACGCTCCGGTGCACTGATAGCCGACGGATGGCATCACCGTTCGGATGCGGTATCTTCCCTGATCATACTGTTGGGCATCATCATCGGTAAACAGATATGGTGGATCGACGGCGTCCTGACAGCCCTGCTGGCTCTCTATCTTTTGTATGTGGCTTACGGCATCATTACCGATGCAGTGAACCCCCTTCTCGGGGAAGCCGTGGATAAGGAGCTGGTGAAAAAACTGAGGAAGATCGGGAAAGAGGTGTACGGAAAAGAACTGTACATGCATCATTTTCATATCCATGAATACGGCAGACATACGGAAATGACTTTTCATATCGTTTTACCGGAGAACATCTCACTGAAAGAATCCTCTGAGATCACAAAAAAGCTCTTCAGGGTAATAAAGGAAAAGACCGGGATCATATCCACCATTCATGTAGATACGGAAAGCAAATACAAAAAGACGGATAATGACAGAGGAGAAAAGTAAAAACCCCATAAAAGAGCTGGCCGGTCAGACACTCCTTTACGGACTGGCAACCATCGTGCCACGATTCCTCAATTATGTTATCCTTACCCCTTTTTATACCCGGGTTCTCTCCCTGGAATCTTATGGTGTCGTCACCGAACTGTATGCATATATCGCAGTATTGCTTGTGATCCTCACGTATGGCATGGAAACGGCATATTTCCGGTATGCCAATAAAAGCGGAGATAAGACAGTGGTTTTTTCCACATCGGTGATCAACCTGGGCATAACCTCCCTCCTCTTTCTGGGCTTCGTGATCCTTTTTCTGAAGCCCATCGCCGGAGTATTGGAATATTCGGGTCATCCCGAATATATCCTTCTCTTCAGTGTGATCGTGGCCATAGATGCATTTTCGGCTGTTTTCTTTGCCAAGCTGCGTTTGGAGAACAAAGGACTCGTTTTCGGCATGATCAAAATGGCCAATGTCCTTGTGATCATCCTGATCGTGTTCCTGTATCTGTTTTTTATTCCGCGTATCCTCGGGAAACATCCGGAAAGCTTTCTCAGGCATATCTATAGCAGCAGGATCGGGGTAGGGTATGTTTTCATTGCGAACCTGGCCGGCAGTCTGATCAGTCTGATCTGGCTTTTTGCCATCAACAGGGAATTCCGGTTTGTATACGACCGGAAGATCATCAAAAAGATGTTGGTGTACGGACTACCCCTCATGGTTGCAGGACTTTTCGGTATCCTGAACGATTCTTTTGACAAGATCATCCTTAAACATTTTTACACAGTGGAAGAGGGGCTGAAGATCGTGGCTGTTTACGGGGGAAATTACAAGATCGCCGTCCTGATGACCCTTTTCATTCAGATGTTCCGGTATGCGGTAGAGCCCTTTTTCTTCCGGTATGCCGGACAGAAAAGATCCCGGCAGCTGTATGCTGCCGTCATGAGGTATTTTATCCTTTTTGGTTTTGTGATCTACCTCGGGATCTTGGTGAACATAGATATTGTGAAACAACTGGTTGACCGGGAGTATTGGGTGGGATTGAAGATCGTGCCGGTCGTCCTGGGTGCCAACCTGCTTTTCGGTGTTTTTGTCAATCTCTCGGTGTGGTACAAGATCAACGATCTCACCAAATATGCCATCCTGCTCAACGGTGCCGGGCTGATCATGACATTGCTGGTGAACATCCTTTTCATCCCGGCCTATGGATATATGGCATCGGCCTGGGGCCATGTGGCTGCCATGTCTGCCATGGTTGGTCTTTCATGGATTATCGGTAAAAAGAAATACCCGGTCAGGTACCATTTGGAGAAAATATCGATCCATACCGTTATCTTTGTCCTTTTTGTGGTGATCCTGTTCGTCCGGCCCCCCGGGGGTGATGCGGTGAGGATCATTGTATATGATGCGGTTTTGGCATTGATGGTGATGTTTATATATATGAAAGAAAGAAAAAATTTAGTACAAAGAACATGGGAAACAGAGTAAAAATTAAAGTGATCAACAGATCGGACAACCCCCTGCCGGAATACGGCACGGAGCATGCTGCAGGAATGGACATAAGAGCCTGGATACAGGGAAAAGAGGTGATCGCCCCCGGCGAAGTGAAGCTGATCCATACCGGATTATACATCGAGCTGCCGGTAGGATACGAGGCACAGATACGGCCACGCAGCGGGCTGGCCCTGAAACATGGCATCACGGTGCTGAACACGCCGGGGACCATCGATGCCGATTACCGGGGTGAGGTGGGGATCATCCTGATAAACCACGGGAAAGAAGAGTTCGTGATCCGCAACGGGGAAAGGATATGCCAAATGATCATCAGCAGACACGAAACAGCCGGATGGGAGGAGACCGCAACACTGGAAGAGACGGAAAGAGGGGCCGGAGGATTCGGACATACGGGAAAAGAATGATGTGTTGCGGCCGGAAAAGGGAGGAATAAAAAATTCACACAGACAAGAGCAAAGAAAGGAGTCAGGAAAAAGAAGATGAAAAGACGGAAATATATTTTGGTTTTGTTCCTGATGGTAACCCCTGCATTTTTTTTGCAGGTGGCGGGCCAGAAGGAGACGGAAAAGATGAAGTCGGAAAAGATCGAGAATTTCAAATATCTCTTTTCGGAAGCCATCAAACAGAAGATCTTTGGAAATTATGGCAATGCGGTGAAATATTTTCTTGAATGTGAGAAAATTAAACCTGATGATGCTGTGGAATATCAGCTCAGCGGACTGTTTGCCATGGCCGGTGACCGGAAACATGCCATAGAATACGGCAGGAAAGCACAAATGCATGATCCCGGGAACATCTGGTATTATTACCAGTTGGCCAGCATCTACCAGATGTATGGTATGACGGACAGTCTTCTTGCAGTATATCAAAAGATCACGGAGAGATTTCCGGACCTCATAAAGGATAAAATGAACTATGCAGATATTCTGATGCATACGGGTCAGGCGGAAAAAGCACTGAAAATATACCAGGATCTGGAGAAAGAGAGCGGGATCAGCATAGAGATCCTGCAGAAAGAAGCAGAAGCGCTCCTGAAGGCAGGTAAGAGTGAAAAGGCTATGGAAAAGATAGATGAAGCCATCAAGATCTTCGGTAAAGAAAAACAGCTTCTCCTTACCAAAGCCTCTGTGCTGATGGAAAAAGGCAGGCCGGAGGAGGCGGACGGGATTTACCGGAACCTGATAAAGGAGTATCCTGATGACAGGGAGGTACGAAAAGAAGTGTATGAATATTTTGTGAAGAGAGAACAGTACGGTGATGCATTGGATATTTTGAGAAAAATCGTTGAGGATGAGATGATCAATCCGCAGGAAAAGATCAATTATGTTTTCGATCTCTCGGGAAAGATCAATGAAACGGATACGTTGTCGCAGGAGAAGATGGAAGATATACTGAATGATCTTAATATGCAGTATAGTGGCGATATACGTACTAGTTTATTGTTAGTAGATCATTATTCCAGGAACGAGCAATATGATAAGGCAAAAGCAATAATCAGGGTGATCCTGAAAAGATATCCCGAATATGGGATGAGCTGGAGACAAATGCTTTATATATGTGATCAGACAGGGGATCAGGATTCAGTGATCTATTACGGAGAAAAAGCAAGGGAGATCTTTCCAAAAGAACCCCTCTATGATATATATCTGGGATATGCCTGGATGCAGAAAGGGGATAATGAGAAAGCATTGAAATATGCCCTGGAAGGGATACAGAAGGTGGACAGGAGAGGGACCGGATATGTAGACAAAGAGACGGGGATTGATTATAAGAGCTATAAGAGACAGTTCTATGGGCTGTTGGGAGAGATCTACAAAAATCTGGGTGAGTATAAGAAATCTGATGAGGCATTTGAAATGGGATTGAAACTGGATCCTAAGGATGATCTTTTGCTGAACAATTACAGTTATTATCTTTCCCTGAGAAAAGAGAAGCTGAAAAAAGCACTCAGGATGAGTGGAAAAACGGTAAAGAGAAATCCGGAGAATCCTACCTATCTGGATACTTATGGATGGATACTTTTTCAGATGGGAAAATTGAGAGATGCAGAAAAATACATCCGGAAAGCGCTGGAGAACGGAGGAGAAAGCAGCGCTGAGATCCTTGAGCATTATGGAGACATCATGGAAGCGAATAAAAGAAAGGAAAAAGCTGTGGAATACTGGAAAAAAGCGATTGAAAAAGGAGGGAATCAAAAAAGACTGACAGAAAAGATCAAGAGGTATCAGCAGTGAAAAGAGTTGAAATATCCGCGATTCACCTGATATTGACGCTGTTCCTGATACAGGGATGTGCGGTGGTAAGAAAGGCTGAAAAACCCGGACAGAAAGAAATAACCAGCCTGTGGATAAAAAAATATGAGCTGCGGGACTGCAGTGAAGAGAGGATGCTGGGAAAAGCAGGGGTGAGATACCTGAAGGATTCGGTAATCCTGGTGACGATGCGTAACCGCTCTGGCATGGAGGGGGCAAGGATCTATGTTTACAAAGATTCCGTTTTTGCCTTTAACCGCATTAAAAAAGTTTATTTCGCCGGAAAGATACCTGCCGGAATATCTGAAGAAGAGAAAAGGGGAAAAGACAATGGATTGTTGCGCAAGGGAAAACAGAAAAAATATTTTGAATACGATCTGGGGAACGGAACACGAATCACCATATATGTGGGAAAATACTCGGAGATAGCCAGGAAAACCTATATACCGGAAGAGATGACAGTAAAAATTTTGTATGAAAAGAGAATATATTGTTATCGTTTTAAGAATCCTGAGATAAAGATAAATGAGAAAATATCGGTGAGGAGGATCATGCCCGGAACACGGTATAAAAGAGTAGCAAAAGCGGATGAGGTATTATAGAAAAAATATTGTTTTCATATTATCCTTGTTTTTTTTCGCCACTGTACTGAATACCGAAGCACAGGGACTAAGCGAACTCAGGAAAAAACAGCAGCAGCTGGAGAAAGAGATACGGGAAAGTACACAGTTGTTAAAGAAAACAGAAAAAAGAAGAAAAAATACGGTCAACCAGATCTACATCCTGAACAGACAAATACAGAACCGTCGAAAGCTGATCAAAGGATACCAGAAAGAGATACAACTGATCGGAAAAAAAATATCGGGAAACCGGGAGAAAATCGATTCGATCAACAGGCGTATTGAAACATTGAAAAAAGAATATGCATGGATTGTCATAAAATATTATGAGGTATACAAACAGAAAGGTGGCGTGATGGCATACATATTTGCTTCGGAAAGCCTGAATCAGGCATACAGAAGGATGAAATATTACCAGCAGTTCATGAATTACGGAAAGGATCTGTATAAGGATCTGGAAAAGGCGAGGAATATTCTGAACGGGGAGGTGGAGAAGCTGGAGAAGAACAGAAAAGACCGGGAGAACGCCGTTGCGCAATTAAAAATAGAACAGAAAAAGCTGCTTGGAGAAAAAAGAAAGAAGAATTTGTATGTGCAGAATTTACAAAAGCAGGAAAGGGAGATCAGAAAGGACATTCAGCGTAAGCGTAGGATAAAGCATAGGCTCTCCGATGAAATGAAAAGAATTCTTGCTGAAGAGAAGAAAAAAGGGAAAGGCACATTGACGCTGACGCCAGAGGAGAAGGTAATTGCCGGAAATTTCAGCAAAAACAAAGGCAAACTGCCCTGGCCGACAAGCAGGGGTGTGATTATTGATGATTTTGGAGAACACCGTCATCCTGTATTGAAAAACGTCACAATAAAAAACGACGGTGTGGATATCATGTCTGAAAAAGGAGGAAAAGCACGAGCCGTCTTCGAAGGGGAAGTTAGGAAGATCATTGCTATTCCGGGTGCCAATGAGACCGTAATAATAAAACACGGAAACTTTTATACGGTCTATCAAAATGTATATAAAGTAAGTGTGAAAAGAGGACAACATGTGTCGATAAAAGAGCCGCTGGGTACTATATTTACAGATCCGAAAACAGGGGAAACGATCCTGCATTTTGAAATATGGTCGGGAATGACAAAAATGGATCCGGAAATATGGCTGGCTAAAAGAAAATAAATATCTTTATAGTGTAACAAATAGAATATAAAATAAGTATAAGGATATTCAAGAGGATCTATAAATCTGAAATGAAGAAAAGCATCAAAATAAAATCAGATCCTGAGAACCTTCACATTGTGGAAAAACTTATCGATGAGATGACCGAAAGGCATCAGATCGAAAGTGATCTCTATGGAAAAATCCTTGTAGCCACGATCGAGGCGGTGAACAATGCGATCATTCACGGCAATAAGTCGGATGTGAACAAAAAAGTGTGCATTGACATTGTTGCCGAAGGGAAGAAAGTAAAGATAAAGATCAGGGATGAGGGAGAAGGATTTGACTATAAGAAAGTGCCTGATCCTACGGCCCCCGAGAACATTGAAAACATTCACGGTCGCGGCGTCTTCCTGATGACGAAACTTTCGGATGGCATTCAGTTCAACGATAAGGGTACCGAAGTGGAAATGGTATTTAAAATATAGCATACATTGGCGATCCTGTTCCTGGAAAAAACACCCGGTTTTACATTACGAAAAAAAAGAGAGCTAAAGAAGTGGATCAAAGATGCGGTCGCTTCAGAAAACCGCATTTGTGGTGATATTACTTTTGTATTTGAAAGTGATGAAAAGGTATACAGGGTAAATGTAGAGTACCTGGGACACGAGTGGTATACCGATGTGATATCTTTTAATTATCAGACAGGCGAAGAGGTAGGTGGAGACATCATCATTAGTGTTGACAGGGTCAGGGAAAATGCTCTGAAATACGATGTGGCTTTTGAACTGGAGCTAAGGAGAGTCATGATACACGGGGTGTTGCATCTGGCGGGATACGACGATGGTACGGAAGAGGAAAGAAGAAATATGATGAGGTTGGAGGATAAATATTTAGATTTGTGGCGGAAAAAGGAAGAGAAGAAAGATGGAAAGGTATGATGTCATTGTCGTAGGAGCCGGACATGCCGGCAGCGAGGCGGCTGCAGCGGCAGCGAAGATGGGTGCGAAGACGATGCTCGTGACCATGGACATGACAAAGATCGCCCAGATGTCATGCAACCCTGCAATGGGAGGCATCGCCAAAGGGCAGATCGTCAGGGAGATAGATGCGCTGGGAGGACTCTCGGGCATCGTTACGGACCGCAGCAGCATACAGTTCAGGATGCTGAACAAATCCAAAGGACCAGCTATGTGGAGCCCGCGGTCGCAGTGCGACCGTGTAAAATTCAGCATATTCTGGCGGGAAGAGCTGGAGAAGATCCCGGATCTCGATTTCTGGCAGGACAGTGTGGTGAAGGTTCTGATCGAAGGTGAAAAGGCGGTGGGTGTGGAGACAAAGATGGGGGTAAAGATCTATGCCCGAAGTGTCATACTGACCACGGGTACCTTTATGAACGGACTGATACATATTGGCAGAAAACAGGATGAAGGAGGAAGGATATCGGAGCCGCGCTCTACCGGCCTCAGTGAACAGATGAAGGATCTGGGCTTCCGGATGGGAAGAATGAAAACAGGTACCCCTGCGCGTCTTGACGGAAGAAGCATTGACTTTTCGAAATTCATTGAGCAGAAACCGGACAAAGAAGGAGGCGCTTTTTCTTATCTGCCTGTATACGGTCGAAAACTGAAACAACGCAGTTGCTTCATTGTTTATACCAACAAGACTGTACATAATGTTTTGTATGAAAGCCTGGAGGACTCACCTTTGTTTAACGGGACGATACAAAGCATAGGACCGAGGTACTGCCCGAGCATCGAGGACAAGATCGTAACGTTTGCGGATAAGGACAAACACCAGTTGTTCCTCGAGCCGGAGGGCGAAGATACGGTGGAGTACTATCTCAACGGGTTCTCTTCTTCGTTGCCGTGGGAGGCACAATGGGATGCAATGAGGAGGATCCCTGGACTTGAAAAGGTCAGGATCTTCCGTCCCGGATATGCCATAGAATACGACTATTTCGATCCGCAGCAGCTGCATCATACGCTTGAGACAAGGATTATTAAAGATCTATATTTTGCCGGGCAGATAAACGGCACAACCGGTTATGAAGAGGCGGCGGCACAGGGGATCATGGCAGGAGTAAATGCAGTGCTGAAGATCAGGGAACAGGAAGCCTTTGTCCTGGGACGCGAAGAAGCATACATCGGCGTGCTTATCGATGATCTGATCCTGAAAGGGGTGAATGAACCATACAGGATGTTCACATCACGGGCGGAATACCGCATGCTGCTCAGACAGGATAATGCGGATTACCGCCTGACAGAAAAGGGATACAGACTGGGAATCGCTTCTGAAGAAAGGATGCGGAAGACTGAGGAAAAGTACAGGCAAAGGGACAGCATGCTGGAGTTTATTGAAAAATACAGCGTAAAGCCAGATGAGGTGAACAGCATGCTGGAGAAGAGAGGAACCTCGCCCCTCAGACAGGGGGTCAAGCTGAGAGATATCGTTGTAAGACCCCAGGTGCGGTTAATAGATGTGATAGAGAGCATACCGGAACTGGAAGAAAAAATAAAGAATATCCCGGAGGAGAAGAGAGATGAGTTGTTGGAATCGGTTGAGATAGCGATAAAATACGGTGGTTATATCAACCGGGAAAAGGCAATGGCTGAAAAACTGAAAAGACTTGAAAACATTAAGTTAAGGAAGGAAATCGATTATAGCAAGCTATTGTCGCTATCTACAGAAGCCCGGCAAAAACTGGAAAAGATCAGGCCTGCCACAATTGCCGAGGCCTCGCGCATCAGCGGGATATCGCCGGCAGATATCGGTGTGCTGCTCGTTTATATGGGCAGGTAATGTTCCACGTGAAAACATGAGACCATGGAGATAAAAGGAAAGATCACGGATGTAATAAAAAAAACGGTCTTTCCCGGAAAGATCGTTGTGGAAGATGGCAGGATCAAAAAGATCATTCCGGAGAAAAAGGTGCCCGACAGGTACATACTGCCGGGATTTGTGGATGCACATGTGCATATAGAAAGTTCCATGCTTACGCCGGTACGTTTTGCGGAACTGGCCATACGGCAGGGTACCCTGGCTGTGGTCACCGATCCGCATGAAATAGCGAACGTGCTGGGCAGAGAGGGACTCGTTTTCATGAAAAAGGAAGCCGGAAGAACCCCAATGAAGATAAAGTTCGGAATCCCTTCCTGTGTGCCGGCAACACCATTTGAAACTTCAGGGGCTGTGATCTCGGCTAAGGATGTGGAAATGCTGATGCGGGAAGATCCTTCCATGCACCTCTCCGAGATGATGAACTATCCGGGAGTTGTCTATGGAGATGAGGAGGTAATGAAAAAGCTGGAGGTGGCCAAAAAGTATGGAAGGGTCATTGACGGACATGCCCCGGGCCTTACGGGCGAGGATCTGGAAAAGTATGTGGCCGCCGGAGTAATGACCGATCATGAGTGTACAGATATCGAAGAGGCGCGTGAAAAGATAGCAAAAGGCATGAAGATATTGATCAGGGAGGGGAGCGCTGCGAAGAACTTTGAAGAACTGTTGCCGCTTATAGGTGAATATCCGGGGGAAGTGATGTTCTGTACGGACGATACGCATCCGGACGATCTGGTCGAAAGACACATCAGGGACCTTGCCAAAAGAGCACTGCAAAAAGGATACGATATCTGGGATGTATTAACTGCAGCTGTTTTGACCCCCGTAAAATTTTACAGCCCGGGGATGGGATTGTTGCAGGAAGGGGATCCGGCTGACTTCATCATTGCGGACGACCTGAAAGATCTGGAGATAAAAGAGGCCTATATCAACGGAGAGAAGGTGTATGACGGTAAAAGGGTGAAGGCAGGAACACCGGGCGGCGATGAACCCAACAGGTTTGTTGAAAAGACTATCAGTGCTGAAGATGTGAGGATTCCTGCGCAGGAAGGGAAAAGGATCCGTGTGATCACCGCAAAAGACGGGGGTCTGGTGACGGGAGAGATGATCGCGGTGCCGAAGACAGAAAGGGGTATGGTCGTGCCCGATACGGCCAGGGACCTGTTGAAGATCGTTGTGGTGAACAGATACAAGGAAGGAACAAAGCCGGTATGCGGGTTCATTCATGGTTTTGGATTGAAGAGAGGAGCGATCGCAGGGAGCATTGCCCACGACAGCCATAATGTTATTGCCGTTGGAACAGATGACCTGAGCATCGTGAAGGCTGTGAATGCG
>CAZYQV010000542.1:0-7517 GCA_964649775.1 uncultured Rikenellaceae bacterium | reverse complement strand
GTGCTCTTGCTCTTCTCCGGAATGTCTGCCGGCTCTGCCTCCGGGGGCTCCTGCGGGGGCTCTGCCGCAGCAGGGGCAGCCTCCTGTCTCTCCTCTGCCAGAGGCTCCTGCCTTTCTTCTTCCTGCTCTGTTTTTTCGGGAGAGGGGGCCGGGACAGGCTTCTCCTTCTCATCCTCAGGGGTGTCGGCCTGTGGGGGAGGGGATACCGGTTCTTCCTTGGGAGCGGGTGGTATGGGCGGTGGCGGTGGTGCTGTGGTCGTTTCTTCCAGAAGATCACCGAACAGAGTGAAGTTCTCACGCAGGTTTTTCAGCTTCGAAACAGCCAGCCTCATTTCTATGCGGCTGGTAGGGGAAGAAATATCAATTTCATCGAGAATCTTCTCGATTTCTTCAATATCTTTAGAAAGAATTTGAAGGGTTTTTTTGAAGTTCATGATATCAAACAATTGGTAGCATACAAAGGTAACGATATGGAAGAAAATTATGTTGTTATATTGGAATAATATTTGTAAGTTTGTAATATAGTGCTCATGGCTACGTGTCTCCATTGTTATAATGCAATAGCGGAGATGCCGAACCTTGAGCTTTTTTTTTAATTTTCTTTCGTTATGGCAAAGAAAACAGCTATACTTATTGATGGCGGTTTTTTTCTGAAAAGGTATAAATCTTTAAAAAGAATTAAAAAATTAGATCCTGTCAGGACAGCTAACGACCTATGGGGAATGTGTATGCGACATCTGGGTCAGGCGGATGAAAAATATGATTTATACCGGATTTTTTATTATGATTGTTTACCCTATGACAAGAAACAACATAACCCATTGTCCGGCAAGTCGATGGATTTTTCGAAAACAGAACAGTATGATTTTCAGATAAGATTTTTTGAGGAACTTAAGAAAAAAAGAAAAGTTGCCTTAAGATTGGGAGTATTGGAAGACCGTCGGCGTTGGATCATAAAACCGCAAAAAACAAAAGAATTATTGTCAGGGAAGATCCTTATTGAGGATTTAACGGAAAATGATGTTCAATACGATTTGATTCAAAAAAGAGTTGATATTAAAATAGGGCTGGATATTGCATCAATAACTTTAAAAAAGCAAGTGGATCAAATCATCCTTATATCGGGGGACAGTGATTTTGTTCCTGCAGCCAAATTAGCCAGGCGAGAGGGAATTGATTTTTTATTGGATCCTATGTGGAATCCTATCAAACCTCATTTGTTTGAGCATATTGATGGTTTGATTTCCAAAATTGAAAAACCAAAAGAACCGGATGTTCCTGGAAAGATCGATAGGCGGAGGTAAGAAACAGGGGTTCATCGAGGTGATCACCGGCTCGATGTTCTCCGGCAAGACGGAGGAGCTGATCCGTCGTCTGCGGCGGGCGCGGCTGGCAGGACAGAAGGTGGAGATCTACAAGCCGGTGATCGACGAGCGTTATTCGCGTGAGGAGGTGGTCTCGCACGATGCCCGTTCGATACGGTCGACACCGGTGGAGACCTCCTCGTCCATCCTACTGATGGCCTGGGGGGTGGATGTGGTGGGCATCGACGAAGCACAGTTCTTCGATCACGGCATCGTCGGTGTGTGCAACCAGCTGGCCAACCAGGGCACGCGGGTGATCGTGGCGGGCCTCGACATGGATTATCTCGGCAAGCCTTTCGGTCCCATGCCGGAGCTGCTGGCCATTGCCGAATATGTCACCAAGGTACATGCTATCTGCATGCGTTGTGGCAACCTGGCACAGTACTCTTACCGCAAGACGGACGAGGGAGGACAGGTGCTGCTGGGAGAGCAAGACCGTTATGAGCCCCTCTGCCGTGCCTGCTACCTGGAGGCCCTGGCACAGGAGGATAAAAAGAAAAAAAAGGAGTAAAGCATGCCGCAATATGCTGTCAGGGAGGTGATCAGGGCTGTGGGCGGAGAGCCTGACGGCGGGGTGCACGGCACGGTCCGTGAGATCCTCACCGACAGCAGGCGTGTCGTCCGTCCCGGCGGCGCCCTTTTTGTCGCGCTGCGCGGCCCGCACCACGACGGTCACCGTTTCATCGACACCCTCTACCGTCAGGGGGTGCGTTTTTTCCTGGTGGATCATCTTCCGGAAGAGCGTGGGCGGTACGGTGATGCGCTGTTCATTATCGTGGACGATACGCTGCGGGCCCTGCAGCGGCTGGCGGCCATGCACCGCAGCCGTTACTCCCGGCCGCTCATAGCCGTCACCGGCAGCAACGGCAAGACCATCGTCAAAGAGTGGCTGGTACAGGCCCTGGCCGGGAAGAAAACCGTGATACGCAGTCCCGGCAGCTATAACTCCCAGGTGGGTGTGCCTCTCTCCCTGTGGCTGCTCGACGAGGGCTACGACCTGGCCGTCATCGAGGCAGGTATCTCGCGGCCCGGCGAGATGGATCATCTTGAAAAAATGATCCGCCCCACCGTGGGTATCCTCACCAACATAGGCGAAGCCCATCAGGAGCATTTCCGTGATCTGAAACAGAAACTGCGGGAGAAGCTGATCCTCTTCCGGGGAGCATCGGTGCTGGTCTACCGCCGGGAGGGATGGATCGACGAGGAGGTGAAAGCCTTTTTCCCGGAGAAAGCACCCCGTTTTTTTACGTGGGGTATCACCGGTGATGCCGACCTGGAGGTGAAGGAGGTAGAGCGGGCCGGCGGACAGACACACATCACGGCCGTATGCTGTGGTAAAGAACAGGAGGTGGTGATCCCTTTTACCGACGAGGCCTCTTTCGAGAATGCCATGCACGTATGGGCCGCCTTGTATGTGCTGGGGTGTGCCGGCGAGCATGTGCCGCAGGCCATGAAAGAGCTGCGGCCGGTGGCCATGCGCATGGAGATAAAAAAAGGCATCCGCGACACCCTCCTGATAAACGATTATTACAACTCCGACCTCCAGTCGCTCTCTGTGGCGCTGGATTATCTGCGGCAGCAGGACTCCCACGGCCGGCGGACGGTGATCCTCTCCGACATCCTGCAGAGCGGTCGTCCTGCCGGGGAGCTGTACCGTGAGGTGGCGCGCCGCATCACCGATCATGGGGTGACCCGTTTTGTCGGTATTGGCCGGGAGATCTCTCTCCATGCCGATCTCTTCCCGGAGGGATCGCTCTTTTATCCCGGCACGGAGGCTTTCCTGGAGGTACTGCCCACGCTCGATCTGCGCGAGGAGGTGATCCTGCTCAAGGGGGCGCGGGACTTCCGTTTTGAGCGTATCTCCCGCCAGCTGGAAGAGCAGGTGCACCAGACCGTGCTGGAGGTCGACCTCGATGCGTTGGTGCATAACCTGAACGTCTACCGTTCGCTTCTGCATCCCGGCACGCGCATCATGGCGATGGTCAAAGCCTTTGCCTACGGCAGCGGTGCCGTGGAGGTGGCCAGGGCTCTGGAGTACCAGCAGGTGGACTACCTGGCCGTGGCGTATGCCGACGAGGGGGTGGCACTGCGCCGGGCCGGCATACGGCTGCCGGTCGTGGTGATGAACCCCGAGTTGTCGGCCTTCGACCAGATGCTGAGGCACTCCCTCGAGCCTGAGATATACAGTGCCGCCATGCTCAGGGCTTTCCTCGGCGTGGTGGAGGAGACAGGCATAAAGGATTATCCTGTGCACATAAAGATAGATACCGGCATGCACCGCCTGGGCTTTCTGCCGGAAGAGACGGAGGAGCTCACAGAGAGCCTGTTAAGGCAGGGAAACCCTCTGTACGTGCGGTCGGTCTTCTCCCATCTGGCGGCAGGAGAAGATCCCCGCCAGGATGCCTTTACCCGCCGGCAGATAGCCGTGTTCACCCGCGTAGCGGAACAGATAGAGAAAGCGCTGGGATACAAGGTGCTGAAGCACATCCTCAACAGTGCCGGCATCGAGCGTTTCCCGGAAGCGCAGTTCGACATGGTGCGGCCGGGACTGGGCCTCTATGGTCTCAGCCCGACATATCAGGAGCGGCTCAGGAACGTGAGCACCTTCCGGAGCGTGGTGACCCAGGTGAAGAAGGTGAGGCCCGGCGAGAGTGTGGGGTACGGCCGTGCTTTCACCGCAGAAAAACAGATCGAGGTGGCAGTGGTGCCGGTGGGTTATGCCGACGGACTGAAAAGAAACCTGGGCAACGGCGCGGGAGAACTGTTCATCGCCGGCAGGAGGGTGCCCGTCATCGGGAATATTTGCATGGATATGTGCATGGCCGACGTGACAGGTCTGGAGGTGCAGGCGGGTGACCCCGTGGAAGTGTTCGGCAACCATATTCCCATCAGCGAGGTGGCCCAGCGCAGCGGTACCATCCCTTACGAGATACTGGCCTCCATCCCTGCGCGGGTAAAACGCATCTATGTGCGGGAAGGATGAGCGGCGACGGTGGTGATCAGGAAAGATTATTTCCTTACCACCAGCCTCTGTGAAACGATATGTTCTCCGCTGCGGTCCCGGATGATCAGGATATAGATGCCGTTGCCGGTATCATCCAGGCGGAGTAGGTTATCCGTGGTGCTGAGCAGAGAGGTGCCAATGATGGTGTGTAAAGAGACCAGATAATCCTCCGGCTTGTTCACCACCACATAATCCCTGGCAGGATTAGGGTAGACGGTGATACGGCTCTTCCAGCCCGTATGGCTTACTGCCTGCGGATTGCCCCAGATCAGGGCCGCATATTCGGGATGATCGATGAAGGGATTGCGGTTGTGCTGGTAGGAAAAAACCACCTCGTTGCGGTGGCGTTCGTAGTCGTCCACAGGATCCTCTTCATGCCATTTCATCAGCGTGGAGAGCATGGCATGGACAGGCTCCTTCGTGCGGTCGTCGGCCGGCAGGTAATTGATCATCTCCAGGTCGGGCTCGCCGTTCTCCCCTTCATAACGGGTGGCCATATAAAAGATCATACGGGCCACATCCCCTTTGACAGCCTCGCGCGGCTCCCATACCCAGGTGGTGCTGCTGGTATAACAGCCTGTCTCTGCGCCGTTGTCGTAGTAGGGCTCCGTACAGTCGTCGAACCAGCGGTTGTTGCGGGCGCTGTTCACCGAGATATCTGCCGGACGCAGATGATGCACATCGGTGCCGGGACCGGGAGAGGTGCCGAAATCGCCCCGCGACTTGGCCCATACATGCTCGCGGTTCCAGCCGCCGCCGCTGTTGTACTCCTGGGCGGCGTCTACCGACCAGCCGGTATAGAAAAGGATCACATTGTCCGGATTGGCCGTATCCCGGTCGGTCTCCTTCAGGATATCCCACACATCCGTCGAGGAGCTCGTATAGGGATATTCCGTATGTCCTTTAATGATGTTGTACAGGGCATCCTTGAGTTCCTCTCCTGCCAGACCCTCCGCAGAAGAATAATAATTCTCAGGGATCTGTGCAAAGAGTGTCAGTACGGTGACCCACAGGGTCAGGATGAGCATGCTTCTTTTCATAAGCCGTTCTTTTCAAAAATTGCGGCGAAGGTACGGATAAATTTCAAACATTTGACGACAGGGCGTGTCGGGAGGGAGGGAAGAGACAAGAGACAAGAATCAAGAGATAAGATGGTGATGGAATGGGATGGGATGTTTTTTCATAAAGAAAATCCACAAAGAATGATGCAATCTTGACGAAATGAATAAAGCGGGAAGGAGTTCTCATGCGGTTTTGTAATTTTGTACCTATCAAATAATTAGTACAGACCATTATGAAAAGACTGAAAAAAACATTAGTCGTCCTGATCACATTGTTGCTGATCATTTTTCTGGTGTTCCAGAACCGCATCACGGGGGCGCTGCGTGTATACCGTCTGGTGACGGAACTCACCACAGCCATGAAAGAGGGAGGTGGCGACTTTGATGTCCGGATAGCGGCCGGCATCCGGGAGAAGGAAGATACAGACACGCTGCATGCACTTTTTTCCTACAGGAAGGATGCGCACTATTATGCGGATGTCACCTACGGGGGAGAGCGTTATGTGATCATCCACCAGGGGGATTCCACGAAGGTGATCCTCCCGGACGCTGCGCTGGTGGTGACGGGGAGGAGTGATACGGCCGGATATTTTGACATGGTACGGCTGGCGGGAGAGATCCTGAAGGATTATCCCGGCACCGCCTTCATTCCCGGCATGGAATGGAAAAAAAGAGCGGGTCTGGCCGCCTGGCTCATGATCAATGGCAATTTTGCGAAGAAAGGAGATTATCTGGTGATCGGCATCGATGAGGGGCTCACGGACGGTCTGGAGATATGGCTTGGGAAAAAAGGAAAACATTACAGAGTTGCCACGGGCGATAATGAGAAAAAGATCCTGGTCACCCTCGAGGTTGCCGCCACACCCCTGCCGGCCCCTGTGGTGGATGTGTCAGGGATGAAAAAGCTGACCGTCGGCGGCGATGAGCTCAATACTGCCATCTGGCGGGGTGCCCTGCGTGCCGGCGGGCTGGTGCTGGAGAACAACAAGCCTCCGGAGACCGACGGTGTGGAGCGCCGCTGGGGGAAAGGCCTGCTCACCTACGTGAACGGCAACCGCGTGCTGGTAGCCCGGGGCTCGCACTATGAGTTGGGGGAAGCCCACGGCGCCCTGCTGAAAAAGGAGGTGCGCAAGCTGGTGGATGCCACCCTCTACACCATCAACTGGGTATATACCATGGAGAAGAAAAGCTGGTTCATCGATGATCTGCGGGAGGCTTACCGGAGAGAGGCTCCTTACATCCCCGGAAAATACCAGGAAGAGATGAAAGGCCTGGCGAAGACCTCCGGCATCAGCCTGGAGGAGATACGCCTCACCAACGTCTTCCCCGCCCTTTTTCATTGTTCAGGCTTTGCCCTGTTCGGGGATGCGACGGTCGACGGAGTGCTCTATCACGGTCGTATCCTGGATTACATCACCGAGCTGGGTCTGCAGTACTACCCGGTGATCATGATCTTCAAACCCGACAGCGCCTGGGCTTTTGCCAATGTCGGCTTTGCTGGGTTCATAGGCTCGGTGACGGGCATGAACGAGCGGCAGGTGACTTTCGGCGAGATGGGCGGCGGCGGCGAAGGCGACTGGGACGGCATGCCCATGGCCATCCTCATGCGTGAGGGACTGGAGACTGCCTCCTCCCTGCCGGAGGCGGTAGATCTCTTCGGCAGCACACCCCGTACCTGTGAATATTACTATGTGATCTCCGACGGCAAGATCCCCGATGCACGGGGACTGGCCACCTCGCCGGAGCGTTACGATGTGATCAGACCCGGTCAGTACCATCCGCAGCTGCCCGAGCCGGTGAAAGATGCCGTGCTCATGTCGGCAGGGGACAGGTACAAAGAGCTGGTGAAGAGGGTGAAAGCAGAATACGGCACGATCAATGCCGAGAAGGCCATCCGCCTGATGGATCGTCCCGTGGCGATGAAGGCGGCCCTGCATACCGTCCTGTTTGCTCCGCAGACACTTGAGTTCTGGGTGGCCAATGCAGGTCCCGACACCCCCGCCCCGATGAACCCGTATACCCACTATGATATGATGGAGCTGCTGAAGAGAGTGGATGGACAATGATAGAATGATAGAATGATAGAAT
>CAZYQV010000541.1:0-3162 GCA_964649775.1 uncultured Rikenellaceae bacterium | reverse complement strand
TGGGAGCATGGTTGGGGAAACGTCCGTCAGGCTCGAGAAAGAGACTGCCCGACGTATCGGCCCCCAGCGCCTCCAGGACGCCGGCAAAGAAACCGCCCGACCCGTTGCCGGCATCCACCAGGATGCGGGTGCCCCGCAGGGGATGAACAGGATCATCAGGGTCGGCAGCCCCCCGGCGGATGTACTCTGTCAGCCAGACAGCATATTCTTTCAGAAAATCCTTGCTGTGGAGATGACCTTTCCCTCCGGAGGGGAGGGCAAGACCGGCGGCCCGCTCAAGGATGGTACGTATGTCGCTTTTCTCCAGTCCGCCGCGACGACTGAAAAACTTCATCCCGTTGCGGTTGAAAGGCAGATGACTGGCAGTGATCATCACGGCACCATCCATGCCGTCGAGCAAGGTAGACATGAACATGGCCGGCGTGGAAGAGAGACCATAATCCCACACCTCTGCGCCCAGAGCCACCAACGCCTCCACAATGCCACGGGCCAGCGCCTCACCACTGAGACGGGGATCACGCCCGAGGGAGATCTTCAGATCCTCTGTCTCTTTCCCGGTTTGTTCCGAGAGCCAGCGGGCAAAGGCCCCAGCGATCCTGCCGGCGATCGCGGGTGTTAGAGTGACCTCCTCACCCGGAACACCCTCTATCGCCACACCACGCACATCCGAACCGTTCTGTAGTTTTAACAGATCCATATCCTCATGTTTTGGTCGGACGAAATTACAGTGAAAAATTTAAACTCCAAATAACATAGTTGGAACATTCAAAGAAATTATTTTATCTTTATCCGGAATAAATAAAACAATTAACCATGGAAAAAATTGATTTTTACCTGAACAAGGCAAGTGATCTGGTGACCACTTATGGTCTGAAACTCGTAGGAGCCATCGTAGTCCTTCTGTTGGGACTATGGCTGATCAAGGTGATCGTACGATCAATCCGCAAAGCCCTTAACAAAGGGAAGATGGATGACTCACTGAAACCTTTCATTACCTCACTCATTTCCTGGACGCTGAAGATACTGTTGTTCATCAGTGTCCTGGGCATGGTAGGCATCCAGATGACCTCCTTCATTGCCATCATCGGTGCCGCCGGTTTGGCTGTGGGCATGGCCCTGTCGGGCACATTGCAGAACTTCGCAGGAGGTGTGATGATCCTGCTCTTCAAACCTTTCAAAGTGGGTGATTTCATCAGTGCCCAGGGCTACTCGGGAACGGTGAAAACGATCCAGATCTTCAACACCATTTTGAACACGCCCGACAAGCAGACCATCATCATCCCCAACGGAGGACTGGCCACGGGATCAGTGACCAACTACTCCACCGAGCCGCAGCGACGTGTCGACTGGACCTTCGGCATCGGTTACGGTGACGATGTGGACAAAGCCAGAGAGGTGCTGATGAAGCTCATCAACGAAGACAGCCGCATCCTGAAGGACCCCGAGCCGTTCATCGCCGTAGCTGAATTGGGCGACAGCTCGGTAAACCTGACCACCAGGGTGTGGGTCAACAGCGCCGATTACTGGGGCGTCTTTTTCGACATGAACGAGAAGGTGTACAAGACCTTTGCGAAAGAAGGACTTAACATCCCCTACCCGCAGATGGATGTGCACGTGAGCCAAGGATAAAGGGAGAAAGAAGAAGTGTGTCGAAAAGGTCGAAGAGTAGTCGGAATGATACTTTTTGACCTTTTGACTTTTAGACCTTTCAACCTTTCAACTTTTCAACCTTTCAACTCTCTATGCCCCGTATTTACACATTCGGCGAAGCACTAATGGATATTACCTTCCGTGGCGGACAACCGGTATCGTCCTGGCCCGGGGGGGCAATGCTCAACACCTCTGTCTCGCTGGGACGGCTGGGACTGCCGGTGTCGCTGATCACCGAGTATGGTCGCGACAAGGTGGGTGATCTTATCGATGATTTTCTGAAGGAGAACGGCATCGGCACGGACCATGTTGCCCGTTTCGAAGGGCACAGGACAACGCTGGCCCTGGCCTTTCTGGATGAAAACAGCAATGCCGAATACTCCTTTTACAAGGATTATCCGGAGAGACGCCTGCAGAGCCGCCGGCCCCGCCCCTCCAAAGGCGATCTCTTTCTCTTCGGCTCCTTCTTCGCCCTGGACGGTGCCATACGTCCCGTGCTGACCGCTTTGCTGAAAGAGGCATGCGAAGAGGGTGCCTTTATCTATTACGACCCCAACTTCCGGAGCTCCCACCTCGATGAGCTGCCGGCACTGAAGAAGGATATCCTGGAGAATATCGGCACCGCCCATCTGGTCAGGGGCTCCGACGAAGATTTCCGGAACATACTGGGCGCAGCAGATGCCCGGGAAGCTTATGAAAAAATACGGGAATACTGCCCATACCTTATCTATACGGCCAGCAGCCGTGCCGTTTACCTGCATACCCCCCGTCTGTCAATGGAGGTTCCCGTACCTCCGGTAAAAGTGGTCAGTACCGTGGGCGCCGGCGATACTTTTAATGCAGGGATCGCTTCCGAACTCTTTCAAAGGAAGATCACCCCCGGCATGCTCGACAGCCTGGAAGAAAAAGAGTGGCAGGAGATCCTGTCTACCGGCATCCGCATGGCCGGCAAGGTATGCGGAAAATATGAGAACTATGTGGAAAAAGAATTTTGATTGTTGAATGTTGATTGAAAATATCTGATTGACTGATTCACTGATTGTTATGTTTTGCAGGGAAGAAAGTTTTGAAAAGATTTTTTTAACTTTTTATCCGAATATCCTGCATCTACCTAACATACAGTCACATACAAAATACCAACTACGTAGCTAGCTACGTAGTTTACTACGTAGGTTTTCTGTATTAAGTTGTCATACAGCTTGTTACAAACAGACCAACATCCATGGACGGGGAAAAGGCTGAAGCAACGGTACGGGAGATCCTGAGCGAACATGCTGCGGGCAGGGTATGGTCTGTCACACGCATGGCGTCGGGTTTTGCAAATCTGAACTATCTTGCGGACACAGAAAAGGGGAAGTTCGTCGTGCGCATCTGCCGGCAACGGGGTGCAGATGAACTGGAGGCGGAGATCCGTCTGGCGGCTCTCCTGCAGAAGCACGGCATCCCTACGCCACAGCCCCTGGCTGATAACGGCGGCAGGAAAATTCGTTCCACACCCCTGGGGCCCGTCCT
>CAZYQV010000540.1:0-3555 GCA_964649775.1 uncultured Rikenellaceae bacterium | reverse complement strand
CAGGCGCGAGAAAAGGAGCAGCTTGCATAGATAACAGCGGTCGTGGGGATTATGCTGCAGTTCCTCCGGCATGGGGAGGGGCAGGACGGTGTGAGGGATGCCGTAGCGTTCGCAGAAGGCAGCTGCCTCACCGATCTCCGCATGGTTCATGTAAGGGGTGTCGAAAGTGTAGGCATGCATATCCTCCCCCAGCACCTGACGGGCAGTCCATACCAGGAAAGCGCTGTCGCTGCCTCCCGAGAAGGCTATCGCCGGCGGGCGGTGCTCCTCAAGGAATTGCTTCAGCTGCCGGTAGCCTTTGTGATGGTCAGGAACCATGATTCTCCCGGATGATCTTTTCTATCTCTTTGTAAACCAGGGGCAGGGGCAGCCCTTTTTCCGCAGCGATCCTGCGGCAGTCATCGTATTCGGGCTTGCGGGTGATGAGCCTGTCGCCGAGGTAGGATTCTTTGATGCGTACCTCTCCGTAGGGTGTCTGCAGCACGACCTCTTTCCGCTGCAGTGTTCTTTTCTCCACCGCCCGCCGGCGATAGCCGATGGTGGTGGTCTCGGTGAGGAGAAGCAAGCCGAGTGCTTCGGCCCTTTCGGTGGGGGAGAGCACCGTCACCCGCGTGCCGGGACGTCCTTTTTTCATGACCACCGGCGTCAGCGCCACATCCTGGGCCCCCTCGTCAAAAAGACGGGTCATGAGCCATTCATACCATTGCGGGTCCATATCATCGATGGTGCACTCCAGCTCCACAGCCTCATCCGTCAGGGGGCCTTCGCCGGTATGTGCTTCTCCCAGGAACACCCGCAGCATGTTGGGCCGTTTGTCCCCCTTGTGATGGCCTATGCCGTATCCTGTCTGCCGTATCGTCAGGGAAGGATCATCGGTGAAGGAGGTGACCAGGGCGGCCAGGATGGCTGCTCCCGTGGGGGTGGTCGTCTCGAAATCCGCCCCGCCCATATGTACCGGTATGTCACGGAGGATAGCCGTCACCGCCGGTGCCGGCACCGGCAGGATGCCATGGGCGCTCCTGACGAAACCGCTCCCCAGCTCCACCGTGGAGGCCCACACCTCATCCACCTCCAGGTAATGTAAGGCCAGGGAGGCCCCTACGATATCGATGATGGCATCTTCACCACCCACCTCGTGAAAATGGATCTTGTCCGGCGGTCGGTTGTGTACTTTCCCTTCGGTGCCGGCCAGTACGGAGAAGATCTCCTTTGCCGTGGCTGCTACCGCAGCATCGAGACCCGCATCATCAATGATCTCAAAGATGTCCTTCAGCTTCCGCGAGACATGTGTGGGGTGGGAGACCTCCACCGTCGCTTTGGTGCCGTGGATGGTGTTGACCGCACTCTCCTCAAAGCGGAGGGAGACATTGGAGAGTCCCAGTTTCTCCAGCTCTGCCGACAGATAGTCGCGGGGTACCCCCAGGTCAACCATCGCCCCGAGGTTCATGTCACCGCTGATTCCCGAGAAACATTGGTAGTAGAGTATCTTTTTATTATGTGTCATCTTTGTTGGTTTGAGGAGGGCTAAAATTAGTATTTTTTGTCTGCATTAGAACAAAATAAGTTATCTTTATCACGTTGAATGAAAAGATGGTTGACGATGAAGAGAAGGGATTTTTTTATCAGGACGGCAGGTGCAGGTTTGGGTATGGGTGCCGTTATGAGCATAGGGGGGCTCTCCCCGCTGATGGCCGCTCCTGTCACAGGTGCTGTGGCGGATATGGCGGCGGTGAGAGGCGGTGAGCCGGATGTGATGTTCGACCGTGCCATGGCTGCCATGGGAGGGATGGGACGGTTTGTGAAAAAGGGCCAGAAGGTGGTCATCAAACCCAATATCGGCTGGGACGTGCCTCCCGACAGGGCTGCCAATACCAACCCGCTGCTGGTGAAGAGGATCGTGGAGCACTGCATCAACGCCGGGGCCCGCGAGGTGCTCGTCTTTGATAATACCTGCGACGCCTGGACCAAGTGTTACAAGACCAGCGGCATAAGCAACTACGTCAGGGATGCCGGCGGGAAAATGGTGCCCGGCAATACGGAAGGTTATTACCAGGAGGTGACCTCCGGCAAGGCGAAGAAACTGAAAAGCGTCAAGGTGCATGAGCTGTACCTCGGTGCCGATGTGATCATTGATGTGCCGGTGTTGAAGAGTCACGAGTCCTCTAAGCTGACCATAGGCATGAAAAACCTGATGGGGGTGGTGTGGGACCGTCGTTACTGGCACCGCAACGACCTGAACCAGTGCATTGCTGATTTTTCATCTTTCTACCGCAAGCCTGATCTGGTGGTGGTGGATGCTTATAATGTGATGATGCGGCACGGCCCGCGCGGCGTCTCAAAAAACGATGTGGTCAATATGAAAGCACAGATCGTCACCACCGACATCGTGGCCGCCGACGCTGCTTCAGCCAAAATGTTCGGCATGGATCCGGCTTCCGTACGCTATATCAGGCTGGCACACGAGATGGGTGCCGGCACCATGGACCTCTCTTCCCTGAAAATCAGTCGTATCAAGATCTAACGGAAAAAGATGAAGGTGCACCGGCTTAAGATCATGAGGGTAGCAGTTTCGTTGCTGTTCCTCATCGTGACATCCCTTCTTTTTCTCGATTTCCGGCGTATCATCCCCGACGGATGGTTCAGTGTCCTGCTCTCCCTACAGCTGGTGCCGTCGCTCCTTAAGTTTTCCACCCTCCTGAGCCTGTCGGCTTTCGGCTTTGTGGTGGTGCTGCTGCTCTCACTCTTTTTCGGACGCATTTACTGCTCGACGATCTGTCCGTTGGGTATCATGCAGGATGTGACGGCGTGGATCGCCCGCAGGTTCAGATCCCGCAGGAACAGAAGGTACCGGTATGCCAAAGCCCATAATGTGCTGAGGTACTCCCTTCTGGGCCTGACGGTGGCAGCGCTGCTCGCCGGCTCTACATGGCTGCTGTTGCTCCTCGATCCTTACAGCAACTACGGCAGGATCATGACCTATTTCCTGAAGCCTCTCGTTGTGGGGGTCAACAATGTGCTGGCCTCGCTCCTGGAGAAAAAGGACATCTATGTGCTCTATCCTGTCTCTGTCCCGGCGGTCAAGGCAGTGGTCTATGCCGTGCCGGGGATCATCCTGCTCCTCACCCTCTGGATGTCGGCTGCCAGGGGACGCCTTTACTGCAACACTGTTTGTCCTGTGGGAGCTTTCCTGGGACTTATCTCGAAGATATCCCTTTTCCGTTTCAGGATCAACAAGACCGCCTGCACTTCGTGTCATCTTTGTGAGTTCTCCTGCAAATCCGCCTGTATCGACCTGAAAAGCATGACGGTGGACGACAGTCGCTGTGTCACCTGCTTCAACTGTCTGGATGCCTGTAATTTCGGTGCGATATCTTTTACCTGGCGGAAAAAGCGGGAGGAGAAAAAAGAGCCGGAGCTGATCCCGGTGACACCCGCCGGGAAAAAGGATCACGACCCCTCCCGCCGGGCTTTCCTGGCAGGAGCTGCAGCCCTGCTCTCCGGTATGGGGGGGATCGCCCATGCGAAAGAGTATCCCCACAATGCACGGCCGACGAC
>CAZYQV010000539.1:0-2727 GCA_964649775.1 uncultured Rikenellaceae bacterium | reverse complement strand
TAAGGAGAGGACCTTCATGGAAGAGTCGGAGGGAGGTGTCACTTTTTCCGGCGGGGAGCCGCTGTGGCAGGCCGCTTTCCTTGAGGACCTTTTGCTGGCCTGCAAACGCGAAGGATACCACACCGCCGTCGACACGACAGGACACACCTCCCGCAACAACCTGCAAAAAATCCTCGGGCTTACCGATATCTTTCTGTATGATGTAAAACACATGAATGATGCCCGGCATATGGAATATACCGGTGTCTCCAACCGGCTGATCCTGGAGAACCTGGCTTTTCTGGCGGAAGCGGGGAAAGACCTGTACATCCGTATTCCCGTAATTCCCGGTATCAACGATGATGAGGAGAACATAGACCGGACCGTGCGTTTCCTCCAAAAGCTAAACGGGGCGGTGAAAGAGGTGGATCTGTTGCCCTACCATGCCCTGGCAGCCCATAAATATGAAAAGTTCGGGATGGAATACCGGATGGCAGGGGTGCCGGAGCCCACAGAAGAGGAGATGGAACGACTAAGGGGCAGGTTTGTTAGAGAAGGGTTTGAGGTGAAGGTAGGAGGATGAAGGGGGCGATGATGCGATGATGCGATAAAGCGATGAGGCCCCGCCTTCGCACAAGGCTACGGCGGGTAAAAGATAATGATAATGCGATAATGCGATGAGGCGATGATGAGAAAATGCCGGGGTAGGGGTGACCCTTTGTGGTCGTCCATGAATATCGAATAACGAATAATGAATAATAAGATGTAAGAATAATAAATAAGGATGTAAAGACAAGGCATGCCTTGTCTCACACTGTCATGCCTTGTCTCACCTTGTCATGCCTTGTCATGCCTTGTCTTACCTTGTCTCACCTCGTCTCGTAAAACCTAAAGAATATGACACCACGAATAGAAAAACTGAGAGAAGAGAGTCTGAATGCCGTCAACCGTATCTCTGCCGAGCGGGCGGTGCTGGTGACGGAGTTCTATAAGAGCGACAGGGCCCGGGGCAGGTCGGTGCCTGTGCAGCGGGCCCTGGCCCTCGACCATCTCCTGACGCATAAAGCCTTATGGCTGGGTGAGGGCGAGCTGATCGTCGGGGAGCGCGGGCCGGCACCCAAGGCCACGCCCACCTATCCCGAGATCACCCTTCACTCGCTGAAAGACCTGGAGATCCTCGACACACGTCCCAAGGTCTCTTTCGCGGTGGACGAGGAGGTGCGGCGTGTATACCGTGACGAGATCATTCCTTTCTGGAAGGGCAATACCAACCGCGACCGCATCATGGCGGCGATGGATCGCAGCTGGCTGGATGCATACCGCGCCGGCGTCTTCACCGAGTTCCAGGAGCAGCGTGCCCCCGGCCACACCGTCCTGGGCGACAAGATCTACCGTCTGGGGCTGCTTGACCTGCAGCGTGAGATACGGCGCCGCATCAGGTCTCTCGACTTTGTCAACGATCCGGAGGCCTATGACAAGCGTGAGGAGCTGACGGCCATGAGCCTCGCCGCCGGCGCGGTGATGCGCTTCGCCGCGCGGTATGCCGCTCTGTTGCACGAGAGAGCCAAAGAAGAGAAAAACGCGCGGCGGCGTGGCGAGCTGCAGGCGATGGAGGCCGTCTGCCGGCGGGTGCCGGCGCGCGCTCCCCGCACTTTCCACGAGGCCCTGCAGTACTACTGGTTCGTCCACCTGGGGGTGGTCTCCGAGCTGAACCCCTGGGACTCCTTCAACCCCGGGCGTCTCGACCAGCACCTGCTGCCTTTCTACCGCAAAGGGCTCGAAGAGGGCACCCTCACCGAAGAGAAAGCCCGCGAGCTGTTGCAGGCCTTCTGGGTCAAGTTCAACAACCATCCTTCCCCGCCCAAGATCGGCGTGACGGCGCAGGAGAGCAACACCTACACCGACTTCGCCCTGATCAACCTGGGCGGGGTGACACCCGAGGGTCACGACGCCGTCAACGAACTGACCTACCTGATCCTCGATGTCATCGGGGAGATGC
Source organism: uncultured Rikenellaceae bacterium (assembly GCA_964649775.1). GTDB lineage: Bacteria > Bacteroidota > Bacteroidia > Bacteroidales > VadinHA17 > DRPN01. Next base: position 749 of record CAZYQV010000539.1, on the reverse strand, counting down.
GCATCCTGCAGCCCTCGTCGATGATCCAGGTGAGCCGCAAGAACCCCGACCGGTTCATCCTGCGCACCCTCGACATCATCAAGACCGGCTTCGGCCAGCCCTCGGTCTTCAATACCGATGCCATCGTCGCCGAGCTGGTACGCCAGGGCAAGGATATCGCCGACGCCCGCAAAGGCGGTGCCAGCGGATGTGTCGAGTCGGGCGCCTTCGGCACCGAAGCTTATATCCTTACCGGCTATTTCAACCTGAACAAGGTGCTGGAGGTGACACTCCACAACGGTACCGACCCGCGTACAGGAAAAAAGATCGGTCTGACGACGGGCGACCCGCGCAGCTTCCGCTCTTTTGAAGAGCTGAAACAGGCGTATCACAAACAGCTGGATTACTTTCTCGACATCAAGATCAAAGGCAACAACATCATCGAGCGTATCAATGCGCAGTATCTTCCGGCGCCTTTCCTGTCGCTCTTCATCGACGACTGCATCGCCAACGGCCGCGACTACAACGCCGGCGGCGCACGGTACAATACCAGCTACATCCAGGGGGTGGGCCTGGGCAGCATCACCGACAACCTCACCTCCCTGAAATATCATGTATTCGAAAAGCAGGATGTGAAGATGGAGGAGATGCTGGAGGCGCTGGAGCACAACTTCGAGGGGTATGACGACCTGCGCCACAAGCTGGTCTATATGACGCCCAAATTCGGCAACGACGACGACTATGCCGATGTACATGCTCAGGAGGTGTTC
>CAZYQV010000538.1:0-18150 GCA_964649775.1 uncultured Rikenellaceae bacterium | reverse complement strand
ATGAAGGAGTCGATGAGGTAAGCGAGAAAGCGAAGCCAGAAACCGGCGTACCGCACCTGTTTTTTGTTTTCTTCTGTTAAAGTTTCCATCTTTGTCCTGTTTACGGGTCACGACCCGAAGATAAGCAAATTTTACGGTGTTTTTATGGGGGGAGTATTGAGAAAAACGGTCATCTTTCTGGGATTGCTGGCTGCGGCCGCAGGCGTCAGCGGACAGTCTCTCTATCATGACCGCCACACTGCCGTGGGTGGCGGTGGAGGGTTTCTTTTGTTGTTCGGTGATATCGGCAGCATGGGCGCGGGCTATGACCTGAACCTGCAGGTGGTGCAGCATCTCGACAACACCTGGGCTATGCGCCTCCTCATACAGCTGGGCAATGCTTCCGATTCGGATGAAGGAACCCCCAATGCCGGGAGGGATTTTGCTTACTCTTCGTCGGTGTACCGCATCTCTGTGCAGGGAGCTTATCTTTTCTACCGCAAGGTGATGCGTGGTTATTCAAAGATGGGGTTGCTGCGTTACTGGAACAAGTGGCAGGCCGAGGTGCTGGCAGGGCCCGGCGTGATCGGTTATCATGTGACTCCCGGCGGCCGGCTGACGGAAGAGCTGATGACCCGCAGCCATGGCAACGGCTTCATCCTCCCCGTCGGCGTGGGAGTACAGTACGGCATCAACGGCAGCCTGGCCGTACGGGGCGAACTGATGCCCGTCTTTATTTTTTCAGACCATGTGGACGGCTATGCTTCCCCCCATTCTGACTCCAATGATTTTATGTATAGTATTTCTGTATCAGTCATCTATACCCTGTCACAATAGCTGATCGATCCGGATTATCCGGGGATGTCGGTTATCCGGAAAGATTCTAAATTGCATTTTTTTACAGATATTTGAAAAAATCTGTTATATATTTGTAGTCCTGAAACGTCTTATGAAAGGTGACAAATACATATCAATGTATATGAGCTTCTGCTCAGGCCGAATGTGCAGCTTCGATGCTGCTGTTACAACCACCACGACGACCACCCCGTGAGGGGTGTGTATAATTATTGATTCAGGTCACATATTTTTCCTTTTTTTCTAATCCATAAACTTTCCGGTCATGAAAGTGTTGAAGTTCGGGGGATCTTCCCTAACCTGTTCAGAGTGTATTGTACGTGTAAAAGAGATCATTTTGTCGCGGCGTGGTGCCGGCGGGATGGTCGTGGTGGTTTCGGCCATGGGGGACACTACTGATGTGCTTACACGTGCGGGAGAGCGTGCTGCGGCGGGTGATGACGGCTACGGGGAGCAGCTGGAGATGCTTTCCGCGCGGCATATTGGTATCGTGCGGGAGCTGATCGCCGAGGTGCGCCACAGTCATATCCTTTCCCATATCAGAAAGATCCTCAACGATCTGGAGGATCTCACCCGCGGGATCTACCTCACGCGTGATCTCTCTGCCAAGACGCGGGACAAGTTGCTGGGCTACGGAGAGGTCCTTTCCTCATATATCCTTTCCGAGATACTGCTCAATGAGGAGTGCCCCTTCTCTTTGCTGGACTCGCGCGAGCTGATCCGTACCGACGACACCTTCGGTCAGGGGGTGGTGAATATGGAGATCACGTATAAGCTGCTGAGGAGAGGCATCCGGGAAGAGCGTTGTTATATCATGCCCGGTTTTGTCTCTTCCACCCTCAACGGTGTTTCCACGACGCTGGGGCGCAACGGTTCGGATTACACAGCTGCGCTGGTGGCGGCGGCTCTCAAGGCGGATGTGCTGGAGATATGGACGGATGTGCCGGGAGTGATGACCGCCGACCCGCGGCTGGTGAGACAGGCCCGTCCCATAGAGAGCATCACCTACGAGGAGGCGATGGAGCTCTCCACCTTCGGTGCCAGGATCATCCATCCCCCGGCCATACAGCCGCTCCTTAAGGAGGGGATCGACGTGTTGATCCTGAACACCTTCGAACCCGACAAAGCCGGTACGCTCATCACCAGCGAAGAGCCTTCGGAGGATCACTATGTGAAGGGGGTGGCCGGCATTGACCGTCTGATGATGATAACGCTCACCGGCACCAGCCTCGCCGGCTCCTCGGGCATTGCTGCACGTCTGTTCCGTCTGCTCAGCCACCGTCCGGCGGATGTGGTCTTCCTCACCCATGCCTCGTCGGAATATTCCATCTCCTTCGGGATACCGGAGGACAACCTCGACAAGGTGATCACCCTCATCCAGGAAGAGTTTGCCCTGGAGCTGAAATACAACCGCATCAACCCTGTGGAGGTGGAGACCGACCTGGCAATGGTGGCCATTGTGGGGAACAACATGAAACGTAACATAGGCCTCTCGGGACGGGTTTTCTCTGCCCTGGGACGCAACGGTATCAACGTGGTGGCCATCGCCCAGGGATCGACGGAAAGGAACCTGTCGGTGGTCATCGGCAGGAAAGACCTGAAAAAAGCGATGAACGTGCTCCATGAGAGTTTCTTCCTTTCGGAATACAAGAAAGCCAACCTCTTCGTTGTGGGTGTGGGGAATGTAGGCAGGACGCTGCTGAAACAGCTTACGGCCCAGCGGGATTATCTGCGGGAGGAATTCTCGCTGGATATTAACCTGGCGGGGCTGGCCAACAGCCGGAAGATGTTGCTCAGAGAGGAAGGGATCGACCTTGACCACTGGGAGAAAGAGCTGGAAGAAAAAGGTGTGGCGACGGACATTCGGGAGTTTATCGGGGTGATCAAAGAGTACAACCTACGCAACAGTGTCTTCGTGGACAATACTGCCAGCGAGGAGATCCCCGCTTTCTATACGGAGTTGCTGGATGCCAGTATTTCGGTGGTCGCTTCGAACAAGATAGGCACCTCGGCAGAGTATCCGGTATATACCCGCAACAGGAACCTGGCCAGGAAGCGGAACGTCTCCCTCCTCTTTGAAACCAATGTGGGTGCCGGTCTGCCGGTGATACGCACCATGAACGATCTGGTGCAGAGCGGTGACAGGATCCTGCGTATTGAGGCGGTGTTGTCGGGGACGCTGAATTATATCTTCAACAATTTCGGGCCGGAGAAAAGTTTCTCAGAGACGGTGAGGGAAGCCATGGACAAAGGATTGACCGAGCCGGATCCGTCGGTCGACCTCAAAGGGGATGATGTGGCCCGTAAGATCCTTATCCTTGCCCGTGAGGCCGGGGCGGTGATGAACATAGAGGATGTGGTGCGGGAGGATTTCCTGCCCGGTGAGTGCCGGGAGGCCTCCTCCACCGAAGAATTCCTGGCCCTGCTGGAGAAGCACAACGACCATTTTGACAGTATCCGTGAGGAGGCGGAAAAAGAGGATAAGGTGCTGCGGTTCGTGGCAGAATATTTTGATGGAAAGGCCTCCATCGGCCTGAAACAGATTGACAGGATGCATCCTTTCTTTCATCTCGAGGGGAAAGACAATATCCTGCTGCTGACCACCGAACGCTACAAGACGCAGCCCATGGTGATCCGGGGTGCCGGGGCAGGCGCTGAGGTGACGGCTGCCGGCGTGTTCGGGGATATTATCAGGACGGTGCATATATAGTTCGAGGGTTCGATAATCGCAACCCTACTTTGCCGCTGGCTACGTAGAGCGAAGCGCGCGCTTGTTTGAAGGTTTGGGTTATAACCTCAAACATCCCGAAAGGATATCAAACCGGAAGGTTTGGATGTTTTGGTCCGTCTCTGCAAACGGTTGCGGCGGATAAAAGCTTGAGAGTTAAGGGTCATTTCCGGCACATGGGAGAGAGGAGTCAGAAATGAAACTTAAAAAATAAAATTTATTGTCATGGATGAAATAAAAGTATTTGTTCCGGCAACGGTCTCCAATGTGGCGTGCGGTTTTGACATCATGGGTTTTCCCATTGAGGAGCCGGGGGATGAGATGATCTTCAGGAAGCGGGAGGAGAGAGAGGTTGTCATTACGCATGTCGACTGCAACGAAGAGATCCCCCTGGATGCTTCGAAGAATGTGGCGGGGGTGGTCAGCCGGGCCATGCTGGAGGCACAGGAGATGCCCTTTGGTGTGGAGATAAGGATAAAGAAAGGTATCCGTCCGGGCAGCGGCATAGGCTCTTCGGGGGCCAGCTCGGCGGGAGCGGCCTGGGCGGTGAACCGTTTGCTGGGGGATGTCTTCGGGGAGAAGGAGCTGGTCTCCTTTGCCATGCTCGGTGAGCAGAGCATCTCCGGAGCCCTTCATGCCGACAATGTGGCCCCTGCCCTCCTGGGGGGATTCATCCTCATCCCCGGCTATGATCCGCTCGAACTGGTGCGCCTGCACTTCCCTTCCGATCTGTACTGTACGATCTTTCACCCGCAGGTGGAGATACGTACCAAGGATGCGCGGGAGATCCTGAAGAAGGAGATATCTCTCAGGGATGCTGTGCACCAGTGGGGCAATGTGGCAGGGCTGGTGGCCGGCCTTATGCAGGAAGACTATGCCCTTATTGCCCGTTCTATGGAGGATGTGGTGGCCGAGCCGGTGCGGTCGTTGCTGATCCCCTCCTTTGATGCACTCAAGCGCGAGGCGACAGCCGCCGGTGCTCTGGGATGCAGCATCTCAGGGTCGGGACCTGCGCTTTTTGCCCTGAGCCGGGGACGGGAAACGGCAGAGCAGGTGAGGGGGGCAATGGAGAAGGTCTATAAGGACAAGGAGATAGGCTGGAAAAGCTATGTCTCGGCGATAGCGGGCGAGGGGGTGAAGATTTTGTCATGAAAAAAAGAAATGTTTGATTACCGTCACACGTGATACTTTTGTATCTTGATTGCTGAAAAACTGTGCGGTGCATTCCGGCGGTGATCTTTTGAATCTGGAGTATATGAAGTATGTCAGTACCAATGGTTTGGCTCCTGCCGTTTCTTTCCGTGAGGCGGTGATGCAGGGCCAGGCTCCCGACGGCGGGCTGTATGTGCCGGAGGAGATACCTTCTTTTCCCCCCTCTTTTTTTCAGGAGCTGCCTGATCTCTCCTGGGCGGAGATCGCTTTCCGTGTGGCAAGACCTTTTGCCGGCGATGATCTCCCGGACGACATCCTCTGGCAGATCATCACCGAGGCGCTCAATTTCAATATCCCGCTGATCAGGGTACGGGATCATATCTATGTCCTGGAGCTCTTCCATGGTCCCACGCTGGCGTTCAAAGATGTGGGAGCACGGTTTATGTCGCGCTGCATGGCTTATTTCTCGGGCGAGGAGGAGAAGAAGCTGACCATCCTGGTGGCTACCTCGGGAGATACGGGCAGCGCCGTGGCCAGCGGCTTCCTGGGGGTGGAAGGGGTGGATGTGGTGATCCTCTATCCCCGCGGGAAGGTCTCCGAGATACAGGAGAAACAGTTCACCACGCTGGGGTGCAACATTACGGCCCTGGCGGTAGAGGGTACCTTTGACGACTGCCAGCGTCTGGTGAAGACGGCTTTTGCGGACGGTGAACTGACAGGACAACTGCGTCTCTCCTCGGCCAACTCGATCAACATCGGCAGGTTGCTGCCCCAGTCGTTCTATTACTATTATGCTTTGGCGCAGTTGTGTGAGAAGGGTGCGCAGCCTGTTGTCTCGGTGCCCAGCGGCAACTTCGGCAACCTCACCTCCGGCCTGATGGCCGCGGCCACCGGACTGCCGGTGGCACGTTTTGTGGCGGCCACCAACGCCAACAGGGTCTTCCCCGACTATCTGGAAAAAGGTGTCTTCACCCCCAGGCCGTCGGTAGAGACCCTCTCCAATGCGATGGATGTGGGAAACCCGAGCAACCTGGCACGTATACGCCATCTGTTCGGGGATGATGTGATGGAGGTCAGGAAGAGGATCACCAGCTTCTCCTTTACCGACGAAGAGACACGTGCCGCCATCCACGAGGTGTATGCCACCACCGGCTATGTGCTGGATCCCCACAGTGCTGTGGCCTACCTGGGGCTGGTGCGGGCGATCGACAACGCTGAGACGCCGGGCATCTTCCTGGCTACGGCCCATCCTGCCAAGTTCAAGGATGTGGTGGCCGAAGAGACCGGCAGGCTGCCGGAGATACCCGGGCGGCTGGCGGAATGTATGGGCAGGGAGAAAAAGAGCATCCCCATAGGGAAGGAGTATCAGGAGTTGAAAGCGTTCCTGCTCAGAGACAGTTGACAAACGAAGGTTAGAAAAAAGAATATGTCCGGAAAACTGGTTTTAGGGATCGATTACGGTACCGACTCGGTGCGGTCGGTGCTGATCGATACCGCTGACGGTACCGAGCTGGGCTCGGTGATCTTTGAGTATCCCCGCTGGAAAAAGGGATTATACTGTGATGCGGCCTCTCATCGTTTTCGTCAGCATCCCCTGGATTATCTGGAGGGTCTTGAGTACACCGTCCGCGAGGTGATGCGCCAGGCGGGAGGGGTGCGGCCCGGAGATGTGGTGGGGATGACCCTCGACACCACAGGGTCGACGCCTGTCGCCGTCGACAGGGCAGGCACACCGCTGGCGTTGCAGGAAGCCTTTGCCGACGACCCTGATGCCATGTTCATTTTATGGAAGGACCACTCGGCCATGGCCGAGGCTGAGGAGATCAATGCGCTGGCCCGCAGCTGGGGCGGTACGGACTATACAAAATATTCGGGAGGCATCTACTCTCCCGAGTGGTTCTGGGCCAAGGTGTTACATACCCTCCGCAGCAATGAGCGTGTGCGTGCGGCAGCTTACTCCTGGGTGGAGCACTGCGACTGGATGCCTGCCCTGCTGACGGGAAACAGCGATCCTCTGACGCTGAAGCGCAGTCGCTGTGCTGCCGGCCACAAGGCCATGTGGCACGAGGAGTTCGGCGGTCTGCCGTCGGAGGAGTTCCTGGTGCGGCTGGATCCGCTGCTGGGGGGGCTGCGCGACCGCCTCTATTCCGTCACCTGGACGGCGGATGTGGCGGCGGGCCGTCTCACGCCGGAGTGGGCCGGGCGTCTGGGTCTCACCACCGCCACGGTGGTGGGCGTGGGAGCTTTCGATGCCCATCTGGGGGTGGTGGGCGGAGAGATACGGCCCGGCTACCTCAGCAAGGTGGTGGGTACTTCCACCTGCGATATGGTGGTGGCGCCGCGGGAGCAGTACGGCCATAAGCTGGTGCGGGGCATCAGCGGCCAGGTGGACGGCTCCATCCTGCCGGGCATGCTGGGGCTGGAGGCAGGACAGTCCTCTTTTGGCGATGTGTATGCCTGGTTCAGGGAGTTGCTCTTGTGGCCGGCAGCACAGCGTTTCCCGGAGGCTGAGAGTACCCGTCTCCTCGGGGAGGAGATCCTTGCCATGCTGACGGAGGAGGCGGAGAAGATCACACCGGCGACATCGGTGCCGCTGGCGGTCGACTGGTTCAACGGGCGCCGAACGCCTGACGCCAACCCCCAGGTGCGCGGGGCCGTCACGGGCCTCACACTGGGCACGAAAGCCCCCGCGATCTTCCGCGCCCTGGTGGAGGCCACCGCTTACGGGTCACGACGCATAGCGGAACGTTTTGAGGAGGAGGGGATCCGTTTTGAGGGGGTGATCGCCCTGGGGGGTATCGCCAAAAAATCACCCTTTGTCATGCAGGTGCTGGCAGATGTGATGAACAGACCCATTAAAGTGGCCCGGGCGGAACAGACCGTCGCCCTGGGGGCTGCCATGGCCGCAGCTGTGGCGGCAGGAGTATACAACACCTTCGAAGAAGCCCAGGAAGCCATGGGACAGGGTTTCGAGAAAGAATATATCCCCGACGCCGGAAGGGCCGCGATCTATGACGATCTGTACAGAAGATATCTGAAACTCGGCCGGTTTATTGAGGAAACACTGTCATGAACCATTTACTCAACTTAAATAAATAACAATGAACACTACATCGAAAAAAACGGACGTCGCCGGGGGACGGCTTCTCTCCCTTGATTTTTTCAGGGGAGCCACCATGTTTCTGCTGGTGGGCGAATTCACATTCTTTTTTTCCTTCCTGGTGGATGCTACGCCTGAAGGATCTTTGTTACATAGCTTTTTCCTGCAGTTCCATCACCAGCCCTGGGAGGGACTGCATTTCTGGGATCTGGTACAGCCCTTTTTCATGTTCATTGTTGGTGTAGCCATCCCTTTTTCGGTAGCCAAAAGGGTAAAACAGGGTCAGTCGGAAAAAGAGCTGATCAAGCATGCGCTGGTGCGTTCCCTGACACTTCTTTTGCTGGGGTGGGCGCTCTATTGCATTGGCCCGGGGAAGATCACTTTCCGTTTTCAAAATGTGCTGGCCCAGCTGTCGGTCACCTACCTCATCGCTTTTCTCATCCGTAACAAGCCTTTCCGCTACCAGCTGATCTTTTCGCTGGGGCTGCTGCTGGTCACGGAACTCATCTACCGTTTTTTCCCCGTGGAGGGGTTCAATCATCCCTTTGTCCCCAATGAGAATTTCGGCACCTGGCTTGATCTGCAATATGGCGGAGCCAACCTGGAGGGGCACTGGGTCTCTTTCAATGCCATCCCCACCACTGCCCATACCATCTGGGGGGTGCTGGCCGGTAACCTGCTGATAAGTGATCTTCCCCAGAAAGAAAAATTCCGGAAGCTGGCCATTGCCGGGATCATAGGCATCCTGCTGGGATATGCCCTGAGTCCTGTTACGCCCATTATCAAGCGTATCGCCACCTCCTCCTTTGTGCTTGTGAGCGGTGGTTATGCCCTGCTCGTGCTGGCCCTCTCATACTGGCTCATCGATATTAAGAAATCCAGAAAATGGGTGATCTTTTTTGCCGTGGTAGGGATGAACCCTCTCTTTATTTATCTCTTTGCACATCTTGGCGGCAGGGATTTCCTCATGCACATGTACAAACCTTTCACCCATCTGCTCTTCTCCCCGCTGGGCGGGCAGGCAGAGGACATTCTCACGGCAGCTGTGATCTGGGCTACTTTCTGGTATATCACGTGGTGGATGTATAAGAGGAAGATCTTCATCAAGATCTGACGGCGGCGGCCGTCTTATCCCATGTCGCTCACTCTTTCCAGCTTCTTCATGTCGAGGATGCTGATCTTACGTCCGTCGAGGGAAATAAGGCTCTCGGCGGCGAAGGTGGAGAGAGTGCGTATGGCGTTGGAGGTGGTCATGTTGGAAAGGTTGGCCAGGTCTTCGCGGGAGAGATAGGCGCGGATGGTCCTGCCGTCCTCTTCCAGGCCGTAGGTGTCGACAAGCAGCAGCAACGACTCGGCCAGACGGCCCCGTATATGTTTTTGTGTAAGACTGACCGTACGGGTGTTGGAGATGCCCAGTTCGTTTGCCATCTTTTTCATCAGGCGGAGGGTTAGCTCTGCATTCTTTTTGAGGATGCTGAACAGGGCCTCTTTTTCCAGGATGCATACGACGGAGTCTTCCAGAGCCACGGCAGAGCCTGAATAATTCTGTTCGGCGAAAAGAGCGCGGTATCCGATAAATCCCAGGGGGCTGGCCATGCGTACGATCTGTTCGCGTCCGCCGACCCCTTCTTTGAAGATCTTCACCTTGCCGTTGGCCAGGCATATCAGCCCCGTCGGCTTGTCCCCTTCCTTGAAAATGATCTCCCCCTTTTTATAGATCGTACAGATATGATTGGAGAACAGTTCTTTTTTCTCCTCGTCGGTGAGGGGAGAAAAGATGGAATCCGGATCATTCAAAAAATAATCGCATGCAGCTTCATTGTTTTTCAGGATCATCGGGGAAGATATTATTTACAGGCAAAGATAAAAAAAATGTTTTATAACACATTCATTCAAATGTATCTTGCCACCAGTGGCATGCGTCTTCCGGCACCGAAAGCTTTGGATGAGATCCGCAGGATCGGGGGGGCCTGGTAACGCTTGTATTCACTGTTGTTGACCAGACGGATCGTCTTCATGACCGTCTCTTTGTCGTAGCCTTTTTCGATGATCTCTTCCACAGGGGTCTGCAGTTCGATATAATGATAGAGGATGCGGTCAAGCGTGGAATATTCGGGCAGACTGTCGGAGTCTTTTTGTCCGGGCGCCAGTTCGGCCGAAGGGGGTTTGACAAGGATGTTCTCCGGGATGATCTCTTCCCGGCGGTTGATATAACGGGCCAGTTTGTAGACATCTGATTTATAGATGTCTCCCAGCACGGAGATCCCTCCCGACATGTCTCCGTAAAGGGTGCCGTAGCCGACGGCTGCTTCGCTCTTGTTGGAGGTGTTCAGAAGGATGTATCCGAACTTATTGGAGAAAGCCATCAGGATGACGGCCCGTATGCGGGCCTGCAGGTTCTCTTCGGTGACGTCGAAGGGGAGGTCCTTGAAGTAGGGATGCAGCAGTTTCTCAAATTCGTCGTAGGCCGTTTTGATGGGGATGGTGTGGTAGGGGGTCCCCAGGTTACGGGCCAGCTGTTCGGCGTCGCTCACCGAGTGTCCCGACGAGAACTGTGAGGGGAGCAACAATGCGTGCACATGCGCTGCTCCCAGCGCCTCTTTGGCCAGGACGATGCTCACGGCCGAGTCGATGCCTCCCGAGAGCCCCAGGATAGCGTCGGTAAAACCCATCTTCCCGAAAAAGTCTTTCAGGCCCATCACCAGGGCTTCATGGATCTCGGGGATATAGTCGTCGGGGTCGCTCACCGTGATCTTTTCTGCCCCGGCCACCTCCTCCAGGAGGAAATCCCTGACATCTTCCCCGAAACGTTTCATCTCTGCGACGATCTCCCCCCTGCTGTTCACCACCAGCGAGCCACCTTCGAAGATCAGCTCTGTCTGGGCACCCGTCTGGTTGACAAAGAAAACGGGCAGCCTGTAGGTCTTCGCCTTGTTGGTGAAGATCTGCCTTTTGGCTGCGATGCGGTTGTAGGCAAAGGGGGAGGCGGCGATGTTGACGATAAAGTCGGGGTCGCCGGCAGACAGTTCCTGCATGGGAGAGACGGTATAGAGACGGCTCTTGCCGAATTCTATCTCGATGGGTTGTTCATCCCACAGATCCTCACAGATGGTGACGGCGATCTTCTTCCCTTTGAAAGAGACCGTGTGGAAAGTGTTGTTGGGCTCAAAGTGGCGGTACTCATCGAAGATGTCGTAAGTAGGCAGGAGGGTTTTGTGGATGATATCCTCCACCTGGCCATGGTGAAGGAAGAAAGCCGAGTTGTAAAGGTTCTTCCCCTCGGGGGCCGGGTTAAGCGAAGGACTCCCGATGATGGCGGCGATGTCGTGGCAGTGGGGGGCTATCTCGTCGATGCTGCGACGGCAGTTGTCGATGAATTCTTTTCGTTCCAGCAGGTCGAGGGGAGGGTACCCGGGAACGCTCAGCTCGGAGAAAATGACCAGGTCGGCCCCTCTGTCGCGGGCTCCGTGGATGGTCTGAATGATTTTTTCCGTGTTGGCCCTGAAGTTGCCGATATGATAGTTCAGTTGTGCCAGTGTGATCTTCATGAGGACAATATTTAGAAGATGATCCCTATTTTCAGTCCCAGGGTGTTGAACGCCAGACGGTCGGAGGGCTTGCCGGCAGCATCTTTGGTGATGTCGAGCAGTCCCCGCATATAAGTGATGCCTCCCGTGAGGGCCGTGCTGCCGCCCACGGAGTATTCAAATCCAAGGTCTACATAAAAAGCCAGGTTGAAGAGGTTGACCTCATCGCTGCAGGTCTCTTTGCCATCGAAATATGCCGGCACGCCGGCGCGGGGGTTCACGCTGAAAAGAAGATCCATCCCCGGCTCGAAGAAATAACGCATATACCCGAAAGTGACGGTGTGCAGCCGCAGGCCCAGGGGGATGGTGAAATAGTTGATGCTGTACTTGATGCGGGTATTGCCGGGGATCTCCAGAGGGCTCTTGAGCATCAGGGTGACCGAGTCGGTATAGGAGATCTTACCGCCGGTGTGGAGGTAGAAAAGGCCTGTGGTAAAAGCGTAGTTTTTCTGGAAAAAGAGCGTGATCTTCATCCCCACATCATACCCGAAAGTGCCGCCTTTTGACTGCAGCTCCCGGGGGTTATCGGTCTGAAACCACGTATATCCCGGAGTGAGGTTGAGCATGATCCTCACCTTCTGGTAGTCCTGTGCCTGCCCCGGCAGCAGGATCGTCACGAAGAAGAAGGTAAAGAGAAAGAGCGTCCTGATCCGGAGGAGAGTGGTTCGTTGCATCGTATTGTCAGGTTATCGGTTCGACACAAAGGAGTGTCCGCAAATATACACAAAACCTTGTTCTCTCAGCCAGCCCATCCTTCCCGGTCGAGGTTGCGGTATTGTATGGCTTCGGCCAGATGGTGGTTCATGATCTTTTCAGATCCCTCCAGGTCGGCGATGGTGCGGGACACTTTCAGGATACGGTCGTAGGCCCGTGCCGAGAGACCGCGTGTCTCCATGGCGTTCTGCAGGAGTTTCTTGCCGGCATCATCGATCTTACAGAAGACCTCTATCATTTTGCGTGTCATCTGGGCATTGCTGTAGATGCCGGGGTGCCCGGCAAAACGCTCTTCCTGTCGCTGCCGGGCCCGGATCACGCGTGCACGTATCTGTTCGCTGGTCTCGGCGGGACGGCTGGCAGCGAGTTTTTCGAACTCGACAGGGATCACTTCGATGTGGATGTCGATACGGTCGAGGAGAGGGCCGGAGATCTTGTGGAGGTATTTTTGTATCATCCCGGGCGTGCATACGCAGGTCTTGGTGGGGTGGTTGTAATAGCCGCAAGGGCAGGGGTTCATGGCGGCGATGAGCATGAAGCTGGCCGGATATTCCACGGAGAACCTGGCGCGGGAGATGGTGATGACCCTCTCTTCCAGGGGCTGGCGCAGCACCTCCAGCACCGACCTTTTGAACTCGGGCAGCTCGTCGAGGAAGAGGACGCCGTTGTGGGCCAGGGAGATCTCGCCGGGCTGGGGATAGGAGCCTCCCCCGACGAGGGCCACGTCGGAGATGGTGTGGTGGGGGCTGCGGAAAGGCCTTTGCGTCATCAGAGCTGTCTCCTCGCCTGTCTTGCCTGCCACCGAATGTATCTTGGTGGTTTCGATGGCCTCGTCGAGGGTCAGCGGGGGCAGGATGGTGGGCAGGCGTTTGGCCAGCATCGTCTTGCCGGCGCCGGGAGAGCCTACCATCACCACGTTGTGACTGCCGGCGGCAGCCACCTCCAGGGCTCTCTTCACCGATTCCTGGCCCCGCACATCGGAGAAATCGAAAGGATAACGGTTCATCTTCGAGAGGAAGATCTCCTGCAGGTCGACGACCGTCTCTTTCAGCGGCTCCCTGCCGGAGAGGAAAGAGACCACCTGCTGGAGGGTGTCGGCGCCGAAGACCTTCAGCCCTTCGACGACCGCCGCCTCACGGGCGTTCTTGCGGGGCAGGATGATCCCCTCGAAGCCGTCGTCGCGGGCCCGGAGAGCAATGGGCAAAGCTCCTTTGACGGGCTGGAGCCCTCCGTCGAGGGAGAGCTCACCCATGATCATATACCTCTCCAGGTTGTCGGCGACGATCTGCTCACTGGCAGCCAGGATGCCCAGGGCAATGGTCAGGTCGTAGAGAGAGCCTTCCTTCCTGACGTCGGCAGGAGCCATGTTGACCGTGATCTGCTTGCCGGGCCATTTGTAACCGTTGCTGCGGAACGCCGACTCGATGCGGTGCTGACTCTCCTTGACAGCATTGTCCGGCAGCCCAACCAGAAAAAAACGTATGCCCGCAGAGACATTCACCTCGACGGTCACCGTCATCCCGTTGATGCCGTGCACAGCACAACCGTATGTTTTGACCAGCATAAAAAAAAATTGTGAAGCAACATGAAAATAAACCCCAAATCGGCGACTGACCCCAGCCAACGCATCAGTACAGCTCTTTTGAGCTTCCCCACGCCTGATTTGGGTTAAAAAATTAGGAAAAATATGTCAAAGAGAAAAATGTTTTGTCAAAAACCATTAGCTTTATCAGGCGAAGCGGGGACATTATGGCAAAAAGCATCAGGAAAAAACTGTACGATATCATCTTTGAGGCGGACACTTTTGCCGGGAAGATGTTCGACATTGTCCTGCTGGTGTTGATCGTCATCAGTATCCTGGCGGTCATCCTGGAGAGTGTACCGGCTTACGGCGAACGGTACAGGAACCTTTTCTCGGTGATCGAGTGGACCATCACTTTTTTCTTTACCGCAGAGTATCTCCTGCGCATCTGGGTGGTGGAACGTCCTTCGCGGTATATTTTCAGTTTTTTCGGCATCATCGATCTGTTGTCCATCCTGCCGAGTTACATAAGCCTGGTCATCGGCGGCGCCCACGGTCTGATGATCATCCGGGCGCTGCGCCTGTTGCGTATCTTCCGGCTCTTCAAGCTCAGCCGCTATATTGCCGAGGGCAACATGCTGATGATGGCCCTGAAGAACAGCCGGGAGAAGATCAGTGTCTTCCTGATGACCGTTGTGATGCTGGTCATAGTGCTGGGCACACTGATGTATATGGTTGAGGGGGAGGAGCATGGTTTTACCAGCATCCCCCGGGGCATCTACTGGGCCATTGTCACACTCACCACCGTGGGTTACGGGGATATCGCCCCGGTCACCGGCCTCGGGCAGTTCATCGCCAGTCTGGTGATGATCCTCGGCTACGGCATCATCGCCGTGCCTACAGGCATCGTGACGGTGGAATATTCCCGTGTGCGGAAAAACAAAAAGGTCACCACCCAGGTGTGCCCCCACTGCCTGCGGGAGGGACATGATGTGGATGCTGTTTACTGCAAGTATTGCGGTGCAAAGCTCAACCCCGACACGTAACTTACAGCAGGTTCTCATCGGCAAAGCTGAAGTATCCTCCTTCGCCGATGATGAGGTGGTCGAGCAGGCGTATGTCCATGATCTTTGCCGCTTCGGCGATCTTCCGGGTGATCTCTTTGTCTGCCTCACTGGGCTGCAGGTTGCCGGAAGGGTGGTTGTGGCAGATGATCAGTGAGGAGGCAGTGTTCTCCAGGGCATCTTTCAGGATGAGCCGTACGTCGGTGACGGTGCCGGCGATACCTCCCTGGCTGATCTTTTTCCAGGCCAGGATGCGGTTGGAACGGCTCAGATGCAGTACCCAGAACTCTTCATGCGACAGGTCGCCGATAAAAGGGTGGAAGAAATCGTATACATCCCGGCTGGTGCCGATCCTTTTCTTTTTGCGCACCTCCTCCAGCTTGCGGCGGCGTCCCAGCTCCATGGCCGCCACGATGCTGATGGCCCGTGCTTCTCCGATGCCTCTGAACTTTTTGAGGTCGTGAACGTTCATCCGTGAGAGATCATTGAGGTTGTTGCCGGAAGTACGGAGGATCTCCTTGGCCAGATCGACGGCCGAGGCTTCTTTCGTCCCCGAGCCGATGAGGATCGCCAGCAGCTCCGCATCGCTTAGACTCATGATGCCTTTGGAAAGCAGTTTCTCGCGGGGCCTGTCTTCCACCGCCCACTGCTTGATGCTCAGTTTCCCGTATTCTGCCATGATGCCGGAAATGAACGTTACCTAAAAGTAAGGAAATCCCCGCACTTACGCAAAAAAAAACCTCCGCAGGGAGGTTCAATAAGAATGAAAATATAGGGTGTTGATATTGTTACAGGCTGTTCACGTGATGTGACAGTTTGGCTTTCAGGTTGGAAGCCTTGTTCTTGTGGATGATGTGGCGTTTGGCCAGCTTGTCGAGCATGGAGGCAACCTTCGGATAGAGATCGGCAGCCTCCTGCTTGTCGGTGGTCTTCCTTAACTTCTTGATCGCATTACGCGTGGTCTTTGCATAATAACGGTTGTGCAGCCTTCTCTTTTCGGTCTGTCTGATCCTTTTCAGTGCTGATTGATGATGTGCCATAATTTTCTTTCAAATACGCTGTGTGCCTAAATTAAATAACCTTTGTAGCCCGTAGGGGAATCGAACCCCTGTTACCAGGATGAAAACCTGGCGTCCTAACCCCTAGACGAACGGGCCAAATGGGAGTGCAAAGGTAAAAATTATTTTTATTTTCCAAATATTTTTTTCAAAAATGGCTCTCTTTCCGGGCGCTTGCTGCGGGGGGCGGAAATTTTTCAGAAGTTTTTAACATCTCCGCCGCAGACCTGCCTGATTTTGTAACTTTAGGGATGGTTTTGCTGCCGTGTATGTCACGGCTAATCATGTAATATACAGGAAGGTAGGATATGGAGCAGTTCACACATTTGCATTTGCACACCCAATATTCGATCCTGGACGGGTTGTGCCGCATTCCGGACCTCATTGAGCGGGCTCAGGAGGATGGTATGGAGGCGATCGCCATCACGGATCACGGCAATCTGTTCGGGGTAAAAGCTTTTCACGATCAGTGTACGCGTGCGGGCATCAAACCCATCCTGGGGTGTGAGATGTATGTGGCGGCGGGCAGCCGTTTTGACCGGTCCGACAAAGTGGACCGCGGAGGTTTTCATCTCATCCTGCTGGCCAGGAACATGACCGGTTACAAGAACCTGATCCGTCTGGTCTCCCTGGCGTGGATCGAAGGCTTCTACTATAAACCCCGTATCGACAGGGAGTTGCTTGAAAAGTATCACGAGGGTCTCATCGCTTCTTCTGCATGTCTGGGCGGGGAGGTGCCCCGTGCCGTGCTGTCGGGCGGCCGCGAGGCGGCCATGGAGGTGATCCGCTGGTACCGGGACCTCTTCGGCGAGGACTTTTATCTGGAGCTGCAGCGTCACCGCTCCGGCGACCCTGCCATGGATGCCGATGTTTTTGAACGGCAGCAGCAGGTGAATGCCGTCTTCAGGGATATTGCCGCAGAAACGGGGATCAAGCTGATCGCCACCAATGATGTGCATTTTACCAGGGAAGAGGATGCCGAAGCACACGACCATCTTATCTGTATCAATACGGGCAAAGACCTGGATGATCCCAAAAGGATGAGATATACCGGTCAGGAGTGGTTCAAGACACGCGAGGAGATGGCGGCGATCTTTTCCGATATCCCCGAGGCGTTGCGTAACACGCAGGAGATCGTGGACAAGGTCGAACTGTATGAGCTGAACCATCCTCCTGTCATGCCGATCTTCCCCCTGCCGGAAGGCTTCGACGACGATAATGAATACCTCAGACATATCACCTACGAAGGGGCGCGGAAGAGATATGGCGAGATCACGGAACCGTTGAAAGAGCGCATCGACTATGAGCTGTCGGTGATCAGGAACATGGGATATCCCGGTTATTTCCTGATCGTGCAGGATTTCCTGAATGCTGCCCGCAGGATGGGGGTCTCTGTGGGGCCGGGCAGAGGGTCGGCAGCCGGCTCGGTGGTGGCCTACAGCACCGGCATCACCGATATCGACCCGATGCATTACAATCTGCTTTTTGAACGTTTCCTCAACCCGGAGAGGATCTCCCTGCCGGACATAGACATCGATTTCGACGAGGAGGGGCGTGACCGGGTGCTGAAATATGTGGTGGAGAAATACGGCAAGAACAGGGTGGCTCACATCATCACTTTCGGTACCATGGCGGCCAAGATGGCCATACGGGATGTGGCGCGTGTGGAGAAGCTGCCTCTTTCCGATGCCGACTATCTGGCCAAACTGGTGCCCGACACGCCGGGCACCACCCTGCAGAAGGCCTTCGAAGAGGTGCCCGAGCTGGCACAGGCCCGTAAGTCGGACAACGAGCTTGTCGCCCGCACCCTCCGTTTTGCGGAGGTGCTGGAAGGAGCTATCCGTCACCGCGGCCTCCACGCCTGCGGCATCATCATCGGCCGCGACGACCTGATCGAACATATCCCCCTCCTCTCCTCCAAAGAGACCGACCTGCTCATCACCCAGTATGACGGCGATTATGTCGAGTCGGTGGGGATGCTGAAAATGGATTTCCTGGGGCTTAAAACCCTCTCCATCATCCAGGATACACTGCGCATCATCCGCGAGTCACGAGGGACCGAGGTGGACATCGAGCATATCCCCCTCGATGACCAGAAAGTCTATGACCTTTATACCCGTGGCGAGACTACCGGCCTTTTCCAGTTCGAATCGGAAGGAATGAAACGCTTCCTCAAGGAGCTCAAACCCAACCGTTTTGAGGATCTTATCGCCATGAATGCCCTCTATCGTCCCGGACCGATGGACTACCTGCCGCAGTTCATCAACAGAAAACATGGCCGTGAGCCCATCCACTACGACCTGCCGGTGATGGAGAAATACCTGAAAGAGACCTACGGCATCACCGTCTATCAGGAGCAGGTGATGCTTCTCTCCCAGGAGCTGGCCGGCT
>CAZYQV010000537.1:0-3409 GCA_964649775.1 uncultured Rikenellaceae bacterium | reverse complement strand
GATGAATATTACCGGCCTGTACAGGGACAGCAAAGAAACATTGTGGGTGAGCACCCTGGGAAACGGACTCTACAGGGTCACCAGGGAAGGGAAAGTCGAGAACCTCAATGAGAGAGGCCTGAAGAGCCGGAACGTACAGTGTGTCTTCGAGGATTTTGAGCACAATATATGGATAGGTACTTACGGGCAGGGCCTGGTCTTCTTCCCTGAGGAGACGGTGGTCTTCTACTCTTTCCCTGCTCCTGTGCCGGGGGACAACATCACTGCCGTGGCCACCGACGGGCGCAACCTGGTGGTGGCCGGCGACGGTGGCCTTTTGATCCGCTCCTGTGAAGGCGAGGGTGCTTCCCCCCGCTATTATTCCCGCAGCGAAGGATTGCCCAAGACGATGGTCACGGCGTTGTATGTGGACGGACAACAGCGTATCTGGATAGGTACGGGGGGAGAAGGGATCTTCCTGGTGCGCGGCGGACGGATAATACAGGTCTTCCGCACAGGGAATATGCTGGAGAATACCATCAACTGCCTCACAGGCGATGAGGAAAATATGTGGGCAGGTACGGCCAGCGGCGTACTGCTCTTCGACACCGACGGGCATTTTCTGAAAAAGTATTCCACCAACGAAGGTCTTCCCTACAACAATGTGAATGATATCTATCTGGACAAGGAGCACAGGGCATGGCTGGCCACCATGGCCGACGGTCTGTATGTGATCGGCAAGGATTCCATCTACAGGGAGTACCGTTTCCCCGAGATGATCACCCGCACACAGATGAAGTCGATCACGATGGACCCGTCGGGGAATGTATGGATCGGTTCTTACGGCAGCGGGGTGATCGAGATCCTGCCGGATACTTTTTACAACTATCTTGACCGGTCGGGCCTGGTATCCAACTATTGTTACAGTCTGGCTGCCGATGCGGGAGGGGGTATATGGATAGGGCACAGCATGGGCGTGAGCCGTATCTATCCGGAGAAGATGAAGGTGCGGACGTATTCGAAGAAACAGGGCATCACCGCCGAATGTAACACCAACGCTGTCTGCACGGATGAGCAGGGGAGGATATGGTTCGGGACGACCCACGGGATCATACGGTTTAACCCCGCCGACGAGAAATCGGATACCATCCCTCCCAAAACGAATATCCTGGCCATCACCTTTTCGGATAAGAAGATCCGCCCGCAGGAAAAGATCGTGATGCCGTACGGGCGTTACAGGGTGCGTATTGATTTTCTGGGGATCAGTTTCCGCAATCCTCAGGAGGTCACCTACCAGTATAAACTGGAGAACTATGATGAGAAATGGTCGGATGTCACCAACAATGCCTTTGCCTATTATCCCCGGTTGGAAGACGGCAAGTATACCTTCCTGTTGAGAGCCTATAACAGTTCGGGATACACCACGGAAAAGCCGGTTTCTTTCAGGATCATTATCAAGAAGCCTTTCTGGAAGACATGGTGGTTCTTCACCCTGGCTTTCCTGTTGCTGATCACTGTTTTCTTTGTCATCCTGAAGGTGCGGGAGCGGAACCATATCCGTCTGGAAGAGTATCTCAAGACGGAGCTGGAGAAACGCACCAAAGAGGTGATCGAGAAAAAGGAGGAGCTGGAGGTCAAGAACAAGGAGATCACCGACAGCATCAACTATGCCCGCCGTATCCAGGGGAATATCCTTCCGCCCCTGCGCAAGCTGAGGGAGGTCTTCCCCGAGTCGTTTGTATTTTATGCTCCGCGGGATATTGTGAGCGGCGATTTTTACTGGTGGGGGCCGGTGGATGAGAACCGTTATCTGGTGGTATGTGCCGACTCGACCGGCCATGGTGTGCCGGGAGCTTTTATGTCCATGATCGGCTCGACGCTGATCAAAGACCTGACCAACCAGGGGAGGTATGAGTCCCCCTCCCAGTTGCTTAAGTTCCTCGACAGGGAGATCGTGATGTCCCTGAACCAGGACCGTGAAGGAAAGTCGAACGACGGCATGGACATCACTGTCCTGGAGGTGACTCCCCATACCCGTCATGTCAAGTTCGCCTCGGCCATGCGTCCTGTGATCCTCTTCATAAGTGATGAGCTTTACTATATCCGGGGTAACCGCAGCGGTGTGGGGGGGGAGTTCACCGGCGACAAGGTGTTTGACGACCAGGAGTATGACCTTGGCGAAAGCGATACCATCTATCTCTTTTCCGATGGTTATCCGGATCAGTTTGGCGGACCCAAAGGAAAAAAAATGAAAGTGGACAGGGTGAAACAAATGCTCGAGAAAATCCATTCCCTGCCTATGAAAGAGCAGTATCAATATGTGAAAAATTATTTCTTTGAATGGAAAGGCGACAGCTTCCAGGTGGATGACGTGCTTTTCATGGGCCTGCGTCTATAGATCATCCTGACTGGTCTTCCCTGAGTTCTTCCGTCTCTATCAGGTGGTTCAGCAAAGCATACACCGTCAGCCCCGACACGGTTTTGATGCCTATCTTGCGGGTGATGTTCTTGCGGTGGGTGATGACGGTATGGGTGCTGATAAAGAGCCTTTCGGCGATCTCTTTGTTGGTGAATCCCAGTGCCACATAGCGCAGAATGGTTCTTTCCCTGTCGCTGAGCTTGCCTTCACGGGCGGAAGGGGTTTCTTCGAAACCACTTTCCCGTATGATCTTCTGCAATTCCCCCAGCAGTTCGCTTTTGGAGAGGGAGAGATCTAGGATGAAACGGAAACGGTTCCTTTGCGGAAGAGGAGTCCCGTTGCAACGGGAGACGAGCCCCACCAATATGGGCCGTCCCGTATCCTCCTGCCACTGTGAGAGAAGCGTTTCCGGTATCTTCAGGGAGGTGTCGAGAAAGAGGATGTCGGCCTGGGTGTTCAGCAGTTTGTCGGCATCGTCGGCCTGATAGATCCTGCCGGTAACGTCCAGCTCTTCCAGGAGAAAGCGCAGACCCGTCCTGATGATATACGAACCGGATATGATCAGAAAGTTTATCCGGTTCATGCTTTGGAGGATTTGTTCCTGTGAAAACGGTCGCGGATGTTTTTTTCCATCATGGCCACCTTCGGCACCAGCACTTTTTCCTCGATCCTGCTGTGATCGTTGATGTCCTTCTCCAGGTCGAAAAGCATGGCGATGACCCGGTAGCAGGCATCCGGATGGAGGGGGGGCGGCAGGTACTTGATGATGATGTTCTTCAGGTCGAAGAGTTTCTCTTCGATATCGTCGTGTTCACGCAGGTAATCCATGATGGAATATCCTGCGATCTCCCGGGGGATGACAGTGTTTTGCGGGGCATTGAGGTAAAACTCCTCTACCTTCAGGGTGTAAGGGAAGACCTGTTCATCCTCGCGGCGTATGTGCATGATGAGTTCATTCTTGTACTCCCTGAAAAACTTTGTCAGCAGGAAATTATGTTCACTGTTCTTATA
>CAZYQV010000536.1:0-3954 GCA_964649775.1 uncultured Rikenellaceae bacterium | reverse complement strand
CGGCAGGTCTTTCAGCCTCATCTCGCGGTAGATAAGCGCCAGGATAAGAGAGTAGAGTACGGCCACCGCCGACGCCTCGGTGGCGGTGAAGTAGCCGGCGATGATGCCTCCTACGACGATGATCAGCAGCAACAGGCTGGGCAGGGCATCCAGGAAAGCTTTCGTGCCGAAGAGAGCCTGCTCCCGGTGTTTCACCGTGCGGTAGGCGATGAAGGCGGCGAAGAGCACACCCAGGATGATCCAGAGGGTGTGCAGCACGGAGGCGCCGTAGTTTTTGGAGACATATCCCAGGCCGGTGACGACAGCGATGATGATGGCAAAGAAGAGGAAGATCTTGAGCAGGGTGGTGGTGACGCCGCGGATACCTTTGTTCTTATAGATGAGCATCGACATGGCCGTGAGCATCAGCGCCACGCCGGTGAGTATGCCGGGCAGGTATCCTGCGATGAAGAGGGCGGCGATGGAGGCGCCGCCGCTGGCCAGCGAGTAGACGATGAGGATGTTGCTGGGAGGGATGGAGAGCCCTGTGGTGGCCGAGGTGATGTTGACCGCTGCGCTGAAATGCTTGTCGTAACCCTCCTTGCGCATCTCGGGATCCATGATGCTGCCGATGGCCGAGGCCGAGGCGGCTGCCGAGCCGGAGATAGCGCCGAAGAGCATGTTGGCGAAGATGTTGACAAAAGCCAGGCCCCCGGGGATGTTGCCTACCAGCGCCCGGGCCAGGTTGATAAGACGTATGGCGATGCCCCCGCTGTTCATGATGTTGCCCGCCAGGATGAAGAAAGGGATGGCCAGCAGGGCGAAGCTGTCGAGGCCCGTGGCCATGCGCTGGGCAAAGGTGGTGAACGCCGGCAGGGGGGCGATGGACACCAGCATGGTGAGGATGCCGGAGATACCTATGCTGAAGGCAATGGGTACTCCCAGGGATAACAACACGATGAAGCTGACGGTCAGAACGACGATTCCCCAAAGATCCATAGTCTGTTATTTTTGACGTGTAAGCATTTTGATGTTGTCGACACCGTAATAGGTGATCAGCAGTCCGCTCACCGGCACCACCAGATAGACATACCCCAGCGGCAGCTGCAGGTCGGCCGACCGCACGTCCAGCAGGAAACGCGTGTACACCAGCCAGGTGCCGCCGACGATCATGACGGAAACACTGAAGAGCATGATCATCACGTTGATGAGGATGAGGAGCTTTTTCTTCCTGCCGGGGGAGGATTTTTGTACCAGCAGGTCGATGGCGAGATGTTCGTTCTTTCCCGCCACATAGGCCGCTCCCAGGATGCCCACCCAGATCATCAGATAACCGGCCAGCTCGGTGGTGAAGGAGCTGGGGTTGACCAGGATATAGCGGCTGGTTACCTGCCACAGCACATCGATCACCAGGAGTACCATCAACACCACCAGAACGCTCTCCAGTATTTTGTCCGTTTTTTCCCTCAGGGTCATGGTCACACAGATTATTTCAGGTTCTGTATTCTTTCGATATAGTCGTTGATCACTTTGTTCTTGCGGTACTCTTCATAGACAGGGGCTACCCTGGCGCGGAAAAGGCTTTTGTCTGGCAGATAGATCTCCACCCCTGCTTTTTTTACAGCCTCCAGGGATTCTTTCACGCTCCTGGCCCACAGCTCGCGTTCCACCTTAACCGACTCATTGGCCGCCTGTTGCAGCCATTGTTGTTCCTGGTCGCTCAGCTTATCCCATATCTTCCCGTTGATGATCAGCACGTCGGGGACAGCGGTATGTTCGTCGAGGGTGTAGTATTTACAAACCTCGTAATGATGTGAGGTAAAAAAACTGGGAGGGTTGTTCTCGGCCCCGTCGACGACGCCGCTCTGCAGGGCGGTGTAGAGCTCACCCCACGAGAGGGGGGTGGGGGAGCCGCCCATGGCCCGCACCATCTCGAGGGCTGTCTTGCTCTTCATCACCCGTATCTTCAGGCCTTTGAGATCTTCAGGGGTGTGTATGGGCTTTGACACCGTGTAAAAGCTGCGGCTGCCGGCATCATAGAAACAAAGACCGCGGATCCATACCTTCTCGGTGCTCAGGAGGATGTCGCGGCCTATCTCGCCGTCCTGCACACTGAAAGCATGTTCTTTATCGCGGAAGAGATAAGGGAGTCCCAGCACCTTGTAGTCGGTGGCGAAGCTCTCCATGACGGCGGCCGACACCTTGGTCATGGCCAGGCTGCCTATCTGTACCAGCTCGACACACTGCTGCTCGGAGCCCAGCTGACCGCTGGGATAGATGCGTATGGACATGCGGCCGCCGGAGATCTCTTCCAGCCTGTCGGCCATAAATTCCATCGCCTGGTGTACGGGATGGTCGACAGGAAGACTGTGGGCCAGCTTGAGCACCTTGTGTTGCCGCCGCAGACTGCATGAGGTGAAGAGGGGCAGCAGGGAAAAGAGCAGCACGAGGACCAGCGTATGCCTGATGAGGTTTCCTGTAGACTTCATGGCGAAGGGTGGTTGTGGTATATGTGTCGATCAAAAATAAAGCAAAAGAATTTCCCAAACAAACGTTTGAGTGATCTTTTGGTGATTTTCCCTCATCAGCGACAACAGGAGCTGCTATGCTTCAGGTAAGGTCCATGGGCGGGAGCCACGGCCGCACATCCACCACCTGCATGCCGGCGTGGCGGGCTGCCTCCAGCCCTCGCACCGCATCTTCAAAGACCAGGCATTGCTCCGGTTGCAAGCCCATCATCGCAGCACATCTCAGGAAAGTGTCGGGGGCAGGCTTGGGATGTTCCACGTCGTCGGAGGTGACGATGATGTCGAAGTATTTCAGGAGGTCCAGGTGCTCGAGGGTCCTGTATGTTGAGGTGCGGCGACGGCCTGTGCCCAGAGCTACCGGCAGACGGCCGTGGAAATGTTTCAGCAGGGTGAACACCTCCGTCACCGGACGGACCATCTCCTCCAGCCGGTGGAACTCCATCTCCTTACGGGCAGATAAGGCTGCCGGGTCCACCTTGCCCGTCATGCCGCTCTGCAACACCAGGTCCTCGGCGATCCTGTCCGAAGGGAGGCCGGCATAGTAATAGAATTTCTCCCGGGGATAGGTGAACCCAAAATGACTGCAGGCGCGGTTCCAGGCCATCAGGTGGGCCGGGTTGGAATCGGTGAGGGTACCGTCCATATCAAAGATGAGTCCCTCCACGGAAGTATCTATATAATTGATAAGACCTTCTACCGTAAGTTTGCTTTTTATGTTCTTCCCTGGTTCCTGTTCCATTCCTACTCTTTTCCGGTGTTCATGAAAAAATATTTTGTCCGCCCTTCGTGAAAGCTGCAAAGCTAACTGAATTTTGATAAATTTGGGAATCTGAAAAAAACAGAACATGAATAAATTTATCGAACAACTGAAAAAAAAGTCGGTGCTCCTCTCCGACGGTGCATGGGGTACCATGTTGCAGGCGAAGGGTCTGGGTGCCGGCGAGTGTCCCGAGCAGTGGAACCTGACCCACCGTGATCTTGTCTTCTCGGTGGCGAAAGGATATGCCGAGGCCGGATCCGATATGGTTGAGACCAACAGCTTCGGGGGGAGCAGGATCAAGCTCAGGGAGTGCGGTCTGGATGAGCGTACCTTTGAGATCAACCGCATCGCTGCAGAGATCTCCCGCGAAGCCATCGGCGATGAGGGTATCGTCATGGGGTCGATGGGCCCTACGGGCAAGATACTGATGATGGGGGAGGTGTCGGAGGAGGAGATGTATGAGGCGTTTGCGGAGCAGGCCCGCGGGCTGGAGGCCGGCGGCGCCGACGTGGCCATGATCGAGACGATGATGGACATCGAAGAGGCGAAGATCGCCCTGCGTGCCGTGCGGGAGAACACCTCCCTGCCGGCCATCTGCTCTTTTACCTTCGACAAAACAGGGATGGGAGAATACCGTACCATGATGGGACACGCGCCGGCCGACGTGGTGCGGGCCATGAAAGAGGC
>CAZYQV010000535.1:0-3816 GCA_964649775.1 uncultured Rikenellaceae bacterium | reverse complement strand
CATCAAGGTGATGGTCATGGGGAACGAGGATGGCAAAAAGAAAGATTTCGGAAAGATCAACAACCGCATCAGCAAAGAGCTCGACGGCATCGGCTTTGAAGATCTTATGGCGATCAACAAAGAGGGGAGCAGGGTGCTCATAAAAGTGTACGACCAGGAAGAAAAAACTACCGATGCGGTGATCCTCATCAGAGGGGAGGGCGGTTTTGTGGCACTCAGCCTTACCGGCGATATCGACCTGAAAGAGCTGGCGAAGATGGCTTACAAGGTGCATACCGAGGACTTTAACAGACAATAACGGATCCCCGTCAAAAAAAGCGTTGCACCTTTTTTGTAAATATTGTGATTATATTCCAAAAAAACTATCTTTGAATGATTATGTGGATAGTGAAAAGTTTTTTCCGTATTTAAAGAATTACTCACTAAAAAAACAATGAAATGAAAAAAAATCTTTTCTTTTTTGTACTGTTTCTTATTACCGGCACTATTGTACAGGCACAGAGCCTTGAGAAGGTGCTGGATGATTATTTTAAGGCCACCGGTATGGACAAGTTCTCGAAGGTTAAGACGGTGGAGATGAAAGCGAAGATGTCGCAGATGGGCATGGAGCTGCCTATGACGATCAAGATAAAAAAACCGGATAAGTTCAGGATGGAGATGGAGATACAGGGGCAGAAAGCCATTACGGCCTATGACGGCAAGAACGGCTGGACCATTGCCCCATGGGTGAGTCCCGAACCGCAGGACCTGGCCGGCGAGCAGCTGGAACAGGCCAAAGAACAGGCTGACCTGCAGGGTGACCTGTGGGAGTGGGAGAAAAAAGGCCACAAAGCGACCCTGATGGGCAAAGAAGATCTGGAAGGGACGGAAGTATACAAGGTGAAGCTGGAAAAGAAAAATGGCGATATTCAGTACTACTTTATCGATACCGACACCAATATGCTCCTGAAAACCGTTGCGACCGTAAAACAAAACGGTCAGGAGATGGAGGTGGAAAGCATCATGGGCAACTACAAGGATTTTGACGGTATTATCATCCCCACAAGCATAGAGAACAAGGTGAAAGGGACCAATCAGTCCGGTAATATCGAGATTGAGAGCATGAAGTTTGATGTGGATATGCCCGATTCACTGTTTGAGAAGCCGGTGAAGTGATCCTGAGAGATCTTTCAGCTAAGCCAGGTACCATTAATTAATATTATTATGAAAAAGTTTATATTTCCGGGGATAATATTCCTGGTAACGGGGTTATTATGGCCTGTGGCAGCCCAGCAGGTCCCGAAAATATCTTCTTATACTTTCAGTGCAATCGAAGCACGTCAGATCGGTCCGGCACGTATGAGCGGCCGTATCGCCGCCATTGATGCTCTGGCCTCGGATGCTCGTATCGTGTATGCCGGCACGGCGTCGGGAGGGGTCTGGAAGAGCATCAACGGAGGGGTCACCTTCAGACCTGTTTTTGACAGGAATGTGATGTCGATCGGTGCCGTGACCATCGACCAGCGGCATCCCGACACGGTATATGTGGGCACGGGGGAGACCTGGGCACGCAACAGTGTCTCGGTGGGGAGAGGTCTTTACCGCACCACCGACGGCGGGGATAACTGGCAGCTGCTGGGCCTAGAGAAGACCGAGCGTATTGCCCGTATTCTGATCAGTCCCGTCGACTCTTCGCTCCTCTATGTGGCGGCGCTGGGGCACCTGTGGGATGCCAACACCGAGCGGGGCGTCTACCGTTCCAGAGACGGTGGGAAGACCTGGGAGAAGGTGCTGTATGTGGATGAGAACACCGGCTGTTCCGACCTGATCATGATCCCGGGAAAGCCCAAGGTCCTTTTTGCCGGCATGTGGGACTTCCGGCGACAGCCCTGGTCTTTCCGTTCCGGTGGCCCCGGCGGCGGCCTCTACCGCTCCGACGACGGCGGCGACACCTGGCAAAAGGTGACCAGCGACGTGTTCCCCGACGACTCTGTCGGCCGCATCGCCCTGGCCGTTTCGCCGGTGATGCCCGACCGTATCTATGCGCTCATCGAATCGCCGAAGACAGCGCTCTACCGCTCCGACGACGGCGGCCAGAACTGGGCGAGCATCAACAAGACCTCCGCGGTGAGTGAACGACCTTTTTATTTCTCCAACATCATCGCCGACCCGGTGGACAGCAACCGCGTGTGGAAGCCGGGACTGATGCTCAGCTACAGCAAGGATACCGGCAGGACCTTCCAGCGCGACCTGATGAACTTCGGCGGAGGGGTGCACTCTGACCTGCATGCCCTATGGATCAGTCCGGAAAACAATAACTTCATGTACCTCGGTACCGACGGCGGGATATATATATCCAACGACCAGGGCAAGACATGGCGTATGGTGCGCAACCTGCCCGTATCGCAGTTCTACCACGTGAGTGTCGACAACCGCCGGCCCTACCGGGTATACGGCGGACTGCAGGACAACGGCTCCTGGATGGGGCCCTCACAGAGCCCGGGGGGTATCACCAACGATGTGTGGAAGAACATCGGCGGCGGCGACGGCTTTTATGCTTTTGCCGACCCCGACGACCCTTCCGTCATCTACAGTCAGTCGCAGGGCGGCGAGGTGAGTCGTGTCTACCTCAGGACGAATGAGATGAAGGACATCAAACCCTATGCCGACGTTGAGACGGGCAGGCTGCGCTACAACTGGAACACCCCTTTCATGTTCGGCCCTTCCGGCGCCCTTTATATCGGCAGTCAGTACCTGTACCGTTCTGCCGACAAGGGGGATACGTGGAAGCGTATCTCTCCCGACCTCACCACCAACGACCCTGTCAAGCTGCGGCAGGAAAAATCGGGCGGTGTGACCATCGACAACACCACGGCAGAGAACCATTGTACTATCTTTACCCTCGGAGAGTCACCGCTGGATAAGGAGATCATCTGGGTAGGTACCGACGACGGCAACCTGCAGGTGACTCGCGACGGGGGCAAGAGCTGGACCAATGTCACGGCGCATGTGCCGGACCTGCCGCCCCACACCTGGTGCTCGTCGGTGACGCCCTCGCGGTTTGCGAAGGGTACGGCCTACGTCACCTTCGACGGTCACCGCACGGGAGATATGACCCCTTATGTCTACAAGACCACCGACTATGGTGCCAGCTGGACCTCTCTGCGCGATGCGGCGCTGGAAGGTTACTGTCATAAGATCATAGAGGATACGAAGGCGGACAATCTTCTTTTCCTGGGGACGGAGTTCGGTCTGTGGCTCTCGGTCGACAACGGACAACAGTGGGCCCGTTTCACCGGTAACTTCCCGAAGGTGTCGGTGCGCGACCTGGTAATCCAGAAGCGGGAGAACGACTTGGTGGTGGCCACCCACGGCCGCGGCATACTGATCATCGACGACATCACCCCCCTGCGTTATCTGACGCCGGAGTTGCTGGCCAAGGAGATGGTTTTCCTGCCCTCACGGCCCTACCTTCTGCACAACCAGGGATATGCACAGGAGTTCC
This sequence comes from uncultured Rikenellaceae bacterium, assembly GCA_964649775.1. Taxonomy (GTDB): domain Bacteria; phylum Bacteroidota; class Bacteroidia; order Bacteroidales; family VadinHA17; genus DRPN01. Next base: position 332 of record CAZYQV010000535.1, on the reverse strand, counting down.
CCGGTGACGGGGAGTTCGCGGGGCCCAACCCGCCGGAGGCTGCCCTGCTCACCTATTATCTGAAAAAACGCCATATCTTCGGTGACATGCACATTGAAGTGTATGGCCCCGACGGGAAAAAGATACGTGAGCTGGCCGCCGGAAAACGCAAAGGCATCAACAGGGTGCGGATGCCCATACGCCTGAAGCCCCCCCGCGTGCCTACCTCCAAGACCCTCTCTTTTGCCGGGTTCTTCGGCCCGCTGATGGAGCCGGGAACATACACCGTGAAGATCATCAAAAAAGAGCAGGTGCTGCAGGGTGAGTTCGAGATCAGAGACGATCCTTCACTG
>CAZYQV010000534.1:0-4773 GCA_964649775.1 uncultured Rikenellaceae bacterium | reverse complement strand
GGGCATCTTGAGCATGTCGTAGGTGCGTACCCTGCCTTCGGCGATGACACGGGCGATGGCGTTGCGGATCTTCGTTGCTTTCTCTTTTTCGCCGATGAAGTCGAGCATCATGCAGGCCGACTCGATCATGGCGATGGGGTTGACGATGGGTACGGGGTACCCGGCATACTTGGGTGCCGAGCCGTGGGTAGGCTCGAAGATGCCGATGCCGTCGCTGTTGAACTGGGCGCTGCAGGCAAAGCCCAGTCCTCCGATGAGGCCGGCAAAGCCGTCGGAGACGATGTCGCCGAACATGTTGCCGGCGACGATGACGCCGTAGTGTTCAGGATTCTTGGTGAGCCACATCATCTGGGCGTCGATGTTGGTGTTCCACAGCTCGATCTCCGGGAACTCCTCTTTCTGGATCTCTTTGGCCAGGCGGTACATCATGCCCGAGGTCTCGCGGATGACGTTGGGTTTCTCGGCGAGGGTGACTGAACGGTAGCCGTTGTCGCGGGCATATTCGAAGGCGGCCCGCAGGATGCGTTCGGTGGCCCGGCGGGTAAAGATGCGTGTGGAGACCGACAGCTCCTCTCTGGGCACGTGTCCGAAGTTCTTCACGAATTTGGGATGGGTCATCAGGGCTTTGTGTACCTCTTCGGGCGGGTTGCTCCACTCCACGCCGCCATAGAGTCCTTCGGTGTTCTGACGGAAGATGACCACGTCGACCTCCGGCTCTTCGACGGAGCCGCCGGGGCCGCGGCGGATGAAGTTGAGCGGGTTGCCCTTGTAGCTGTGGCAGGGACGGATGCAGATGTCGAGGTTGAAGTGTTGCCGCAGTCCCACGATGGGACTGGAGTAAACCAGACCTTTGCCCTGCAGGGAGGGGTCCAGCTCGCGGGCTGCCTCCTCCTTGGGCTTGGAGGTGATGGCCCCGAAAAGGCCGGTCTTGTATTTTTCGATGATGTCAAGGGTGCGTTGCGGCAGAGGGTTGCCCTCCCTGCGCCAGAACTCCCAGCCGATGTCGGCATGTACATATTCGGCGTCGAATCCGGCAGCGTCCAGGACGCGCAGACTCTCCTTCAGGACGATCTCCCCGATGCCGTCGCCCGGCATTGTTACAATGGTGTGCTTGGCCATATCTCTCGGTTTTTTGGTTAATCTCGTTGTAAAAATAAAAGAAAAATATCACAAAATAGTGTTGCGGAACATACCTGTTGATCGGATAAAATTACGTATTTTTGCCGCTCAACAATGGAGAATAATACAGAAACAATGATCCGGCACGAGAGAGATGAAAATAAGAGATATTGATGATCTGTTGATATGGAGATATTTTGATGAGATCACGGCCATTCCCCGGCCGTCAAAAAATGAGGGAAAGATAAGGGCATATCTTGAGAATTTCGGTCGGCAGCATGGCCTGGAGACGCTCACCGATGCGGTTGGCAACGTGTTGATACGCAAGCCGGCGGCGCCGGGTTATGAGGATCACACGCCGGTGGTCCTTCAGAGCCACATGGACATGGTTTGTGCCGTGGTCCCGGGCAAGACGTTCGACTGTAACAAGGATCCCATTCCTGCGTATGTTGACGGCGGGTGGGTGAAGTCGGACGGCACCACCCTCGGCGCCGACGACGGCGTGGGGGTGGCGGCGGCCCTGGCGGTGCTGGCGGCCGGCGACCTCAGTCACCCTCCCCTGGAAGCTCTTTTTACTGTGGATGAGGAGTCGGGCATGACCGGTGCGCGCAACCTGGCCAGCGACTGGCTCAGGGGCAGGATGCTGATCAACCTCGACTCGGAGGACGAGGGAGAGCTCTTCATAGGGTGTGCCGGAGGACAGGATACGACCGCCACCTTCCGTCTCTTTTTTGAGCCTGTGCCGGAGAACAGGGTAGCCCGCAAGCTGACCATCAACGGACTGACAGGAGGTCATTCGGGTGACGAGATCCACAAGGGACGGGCCAATGCCATCAAACTGGCTGTACGTTTTCTCTGGAGTGTCACGCGCGACCTGGAGATCAGGCTGGCACACCTGACGGGCGGCACCCTGCGCAATGCCATACCGCCGGAGGCGGATGCTATCTTTGTCGTGGCGGAGGAGCGAGAGGCCGAGCTGGACCATCTCTTCTCCCTCTTTGCCGAAGCCGTGAGGAAAGAGTATGAACATACCGATCCGTCGATGACCCTTCTTCTCACGGAGACGGAGATGCCTGCAGAGGTGATGCCGGAGAAGAGACAACAGGACCTGTTGCTCTCGCTGTATGGCTGCTGGCACGGTGTCTGTTCCTGGAGCCCTGCGATCCCCGACCTGGTGCAGACCTCCACCAACCTGGCCCTCGTAAGACAGGAGAACGGCACCATCACGGTGGGTACCAGCCAGCGGTCGTCCCTGGAGTCCGAGAAGGAGTTTATGGCCGAGACCGTCGCCAGCGTCTTCCGGCTGGCAGGAGCCCGCGTGGAATTTGGCGATGCCTACCCCGGATGGACCCCCAACCCGGATTCGCCGGTGTTGAAGATCACACGGCAGAGCTACAAAGAACTTTTCGGTCAGGAGCCGGCGGTCAAGGCCATCCATGCCGGACTGGAATGCGGCCTTTTCCTGGAGCGGTACCCCGGCATGGACATGATCTCTTTCGGCCCCACCATACGGGGTGCCCATACCCCTGAGGAGAAGCTTGACATCCCCAGCACGCGGAAGTTCTGGCTGCTGCTCACCGATGTCCTGAAAAGGATATGATCCGGTTGTCTACTCGTCGAGGGGCTCGAAGTCCTCTTTGGTGACCCCGCATTCCGGACAGGTCCAGTCGTCGGGGAGATCCTCAAAAGGAGTGCCGGGGGCGATGCCGCTGTCCGGATCCCCCTGGGCCGGGTCGTAGATATACCCGCATACCGTACATTCGTATTTTTTCATGATACCTGTGGTTTTTTTGTTAATATTGTGGGAAAGATAAACTATTTTTACCTTCCGTCAAGATATCGGTTTCGGTTTTTTGTTTCAATGAAGACTTCGGGTAATGCGGGAAGAAGATGAAAAGATGAGATCTCTGTTGCGGTCGTTCACGACGGTGACCCTTGCCGAGTTGTCTGGCAACCTGCAGGACCGTTACGATGAGAAATATCTTATTCCCGTGGCGTTGTACCGTGAGCTGCTGGGACACCTGACCACCCGTTACCGGGTGCTGGATGTGGAGGGGGTGCGGGACTATCAGTATATTTCCTCTTATCTCGATATGCCCGGCTTTCCCTTTTTCATGGCACATCACAACGGCAAGAAAGACCGCTATAAGGTACGTTACCGGCGTTATGTGCACTCGGGGAGGGTTTACCTGGAGGTGAAACACAAGATCAACAAGGGGAAGACCCTGAAGAAGCGGATGGCTGTGGAGAAAGAGTCGGAGCGTCCGCAGGGGGAAGAGATCTCTTTTCTGCAGGAGAACACCCCTTTTGATCCCCTTTTGATGAGCGTCGTCCTTCAGGCCTCCTTCTCGCGCATCACCCTGGCCGCCCCCTCGGGCGAGGAAAGGATCACCTATGATCATAACCTTCTCTTCCGCGCCGGCGGGCGGGAGGTGCCACTGCCGGGGTTCGGCGTGATGGAGATCAAACATTCGGGACGCAAACACTCTTCTCCCATGACGGACCTGCTGTTGCGTTACGGCATCACCCCCGGGGCGTTCAGCAAGTACTGTACGGGCATAGCCCTGCTCTATACCGGCATCAAATACAACCGGTTCAAGCCTCTTATCCTTTCACTAAAAAAGAAAAATTATGTTACTGTTGCAACAAATAGCGGCTGCTGTTGATGAGCCGCTGCGTTTTCTGGGGATCAAGATCATCAATCCGGAAGACTTTGCGGAGCTGATCATCCGTTTTACGTTCAATTTCATCATAGTGTATATCCTGGTCAGGCGTATCTACTTCCCCGTGGCCCGGCGCAAGGAGTATTTCTTCAACTACATGCTCATCAGTGTGATCCTCTTCCTGATGACCTACATGCTGATCAATGTGAAAGACCTCTCCGTGGGGGTGGCCCTGGGGCTCTTCGCCCTCTTCGGTATCCTGCGTTTCCGGACGGCGCAGATACCCATCAAGGAGATGACCTATCTCTTCCTGGTGATCGGCCTGTCGGTGATCAATGCCCTGGTGACGAAGAAGATCAGCTATGCCGAGGTGCTGTTCATCAATTTGATCGTGCTGATCTCCGCCTGGTTCGGTGAGCGTTTCTGGTTCTCTTCGAAGATGAGCCGCAAATCGATCACCTACGAGAAGATCGACCTGATCAAGCCTGAACGCCGGGAGGAGCTGCTGGCCGACCTGCGGGCGCGGACAGGTCTTGACATCACCCGTGTGGAGATAGGCAAGATCGATTTCCTGCGGGATGTGGTGCAGATACGCATCTTTTATACCCACCAGGAGAATGCTCCTTTCATGGTGGAAGATGATGATGATTTTGGCGGGAACGGGGAGTAGGGAGGCGCAGGGCGCAGAGTGGCGATAAAGCGATGAAGCGATGAGGCGATGAGGCGATGCCTGCCTACCGGCAGGTAGGAAGCGATGAAGCCCCGCCTTCGCACAAGGCTACGGCGGGTAAAAGATGAGGCGAGGGGGTACAGAGCTCAGAGCGCAGCTTGCCTGCCTACTCTTATCTCCGTGACGTTGTTTCTATCATTTAATCATTCTATCATTTTATCATTATTCCTGTTATGAGGTCGAAGGGGTCTAAGAGTCAAAAAGGATTAGGGATGAGGGTTTAGGGTTTAGGGGGGATGGTTCAGGCTTTGTCCGCCATAG
>CAZYQV010000533.1:0-3840 GCA_964649775.1 uncultured Rikenellaceae bacterium | reverse complement strand
CGGCGGTTTTGTGCGGGAGTACCAGATCGATATCGACCCCGACGCCATGAAAGCCTACGGTGTCACCATCGCCCGGATCATGAACGCTGTCAAGAAAAGCAACCTCGACATCGGTGCCCGCACCATCGAGTTCAACAGGGCAGAGTACCTGGTCAGGGCCCTGGGCTATATCAAGAGTCTGGAAGACCTGGAGGAGAGTGTGGTGACGGTACGCAACAACGTGCCGGTACGTCTCAAAGAGGTGGCCGATATCCATTTCGGTCCTGCCACGCGCCGCGGCGGCCTGGACAAGGGCGGCGCCGAAGCCGTGGGAGGCGTCGTGGTGGCCCGTTATGGTGCCAACCCCATGGAGGTGATCGGGAACGTCAAGAAAGAGATCGGGAAGATCTCCGCGGGCCTGCCTTCGAAGACGCTCGACGACGGCACCGTGTCGAAGGTCACCATCGTACCTTTCTACGACCGCACGGGACTGATCAAGGAAACCCTCGGCACCCTCGAATCGGCCCTCTCGCACGAGATACTCATCTCGATCATCGTGGTGATGATCCTGGTCTTCAACCTGCGGGCCTCTTTTCTTATCTCCAGCCTCCTGCCGCTGGGCGTGCTGATCACCTTCATCGCGATGAAACAGTTCGGCGTCGACGCCAACATCGTGGCCCTTTCCGGCATCGCCATCGCCATCGGGGTGATGGCGGATGTGGGGATCGTTTTCACCGAGAACATCATCCGGCATCTCGACATGCCGGAGAACAAGGGGGTGCGCGGAAAACGGCTGGTGGAGGTGATCTATGCCGCCACCATCGAGGTGGCGCCGGCCATTGTCACGGCGCTGGCTACCACCATCGTCAGCTTCCTGCCGGTGTTCGCCATGCAGGCCGCCGAGGGCAAACTCTTCCGGCCGCTTGCCTTCACCAAGACCTTTGCCCTGCTGGCCTCCCTGCTGATAGGCATCATCTTCATCCCTGCCTTCGCACATATCACCTTCGCCATACGCTTCGACAGGAAAAAGGTCAACCGCATCTTCAACGGTCTGCTGATCGCTGCCGGCATTTACTTCCTCATCAGATACCATTCATGGATCGCCGTTTCGCTGATCATGCTGGGCATCAACAACCTGCTGGTATACCTGTGGCCGGAGGATAAAAAGAAATTCGTCAACCTCATCAATGTGGCCATCACCCTCGGGGTGATCGTCTGGCTGCTGGCGATCGAGTGGCTGCCGCTGGGCGCTCTCAACTCAGCCTTCACCAACTTCATCTTCGTAGCCCTGATCATCGCCGTGGTGCTGGGGGCCCTTATGTTCATCGTCCACTCTTATACAGTGATCCTGAAATGGGTGCTGGACCACAAATGGACCTTCCTCACGCTGCCCATCCTCGTGCTGCTGTTTGGCATCACCACCTGGCAGGGCTTCGACAAGATGTTCGGCTTCCTGCCCGCCGGGGCGGAGAAGATCGGCTGGGACCTGCGCGGCAGCAAACCCTGGCAGGCCATGGCGAAGGCTTTCCCCGGCATCGGCAAAGAGTTCATGCCCGCCCTCGACGAGGGCTCTTTCCTACTGATGCCCACCACCATGCCCCATTCGGGCATCGCAGAGAACCTGGAGGTGATACGCATGCTCGACCAGCGCGTCAACAGCATCCCCGAAGTGGAGAATGTCGTCGGAAAATGGGGTCGTGTCAACTCGGCCCTCGACCCGGCACCCACCTCTATGTACGAGAACATTATCAATTACAAATCTGAATATATGCTGGACGAGTATGGTCATCGTGAACGTTTCAAAACAGACAAAGACAATAATTTCATCCTGCGTGACGGCACGAAATACAATCCGGAGAAAGACCTTTACCGCGATATCCGTTACGAAAAGTTGATCCCCGACAAGAAAGGGGAATATTTCCGGCAGTGGCGTGCACACATCAGGACGCCGGACGATATCTGGAAAGAGATCGTCAAGGAAGCCACCATTCCCGGTCTCACCTCCTCGCCCAAGCTGCAGCCCATCCAGACGCGTCTGATCATGCTGCAGACGGGCATGCGTGCCCCCATGGGCATCAAAGTATACGGTCCCGACCTGGAGACCATTGAGAAGACCGGCTACGACATTGAGCGGTTGCTCAAAGAGGTGCCGGGGGTGGAGCCTGCCTCTGTCTTTGCCGACCGGGTGGTGGGCAAGCCTTACCTGGAGCTGAAGATCGACCGGCGGGCTCTCTCCCGCTACGGCCTGACGGTCAAAGACCTGCAGAGCTATCTGAGCAGCGCCATCGGCGGCATGACCCTCACCTGGACCGTTGAAGGTCGCGAACGTTTCCCCGTGCGGGTACGTTATGCCCGCGAGTACCGCGACAACCCCGAAGATCTGAAGAAGATCCTGGTGCCCACGCCCGCCGGCGTGCAGGTGCCCCTGGGGGAGCTGACCACGGTGACCTACACCCGCGGCCCCCAGCTCATCAAGAGTAAGGACACCTTCCTGGTGGGATATGTCATCTTCGACAAGAAAAAGAACTATGCCGAAGTAGATGTGGTGGAGGCCGCCCAGGCTTTCTTCAGCAAGAAAATCGAAAGCGGTGAGTTCCGGGTACCCCCGGGCGTCAGCTATGTCTTCACCGGCAACTATGAAAACCAGGTGCGCGCCACCAAACGGCTGATGCTGGTGGTGCCCGTCTCGCTGATCGTCATCTTCCTGATCCTCTTTTTCCAGTTCAAGAACGTGATCACCTCCTCGATGATCTTCACCGGTATCTTCGTCGCCTTTTCCGGCGGGTTCATCATGCTGTGGCTTTACGGGCAGGACTGGTTCCTCAACTTCGCCGTGGCGGGTGTCAACATGAGGGAGCTCTTCCAGATGCACACCATCAACCTGAGTGTGGCGGTATGGGTGGGGTTCATCGCCCTCTTCGGCATCGCCACCGACGACGGGGTGATCATGGGCACTTACCTGACCCAGGTGTTCGACAAGGAGAAACCCCGGACGGTGGAAGAGGTGCGCACCTCGGTGCTGCATGCCGGCAGCAAACGGGTGCGACCGGCCATGATGACGGCCGCCGTGGCCATCATCGCCCTGATCCCGGTGCTCACCTCGGTGGGAAAAGGATCCGATATCATGGTGCCCATGGCCATCCCTGCCTTCGGAGGTATGCTGATCCAGGTGATGACCATGTTCATCGTGCCCACGCTGTACAGTATGTGGCAGGAGAAGAAGGTCAAAAGGCAGAAGGAATAAGGCAGAAGGTAAAAAGAACGAAGATACGATAATACGATGCCTGCCTATTTGCAGGATGCGAAACAATAATGATAACGTAAAGACGAGGCACCGCCTTGTCTCCCAAAAGAGATGATCATGAAAAAGAAAACAACCCCCCTGGCCCTGGCGCTGATGCTGCTGACCCTCACCTGGTTTCCGGTGCAGGCGCAGCAGGTGCTGGAGGCATATAAGGTTACTGCGGCGGAGAACAATCCCGGTCTGCAGGCCCGCTTCAGGCAGTACCTGGCCGCGCTGGAGCGTGTCCCGCAGGTGAAAGCCCTGCCCGATCCCCAGCTGGCCTTTGCTTACTTCATCATGCCGGTGGAGACCCGGGAAGGTCCGCAGATCGCCCGTTTCTCGCTGACGCAGATGTTCCCCTGGTTCGGAAGCCTGAAAGCCGAGGCCGGCAGCGCTACCCTGAAAGCCAAAGCGGCCTGGGAGTCGTTTGAGGACTATAAAGTGAGGCTGTATTACGATGTGAGCGCAGCCTATTATGAACTCTACTTCCTGAAGCAGTCGCTGCGCATCACGCGGGAGAACATCACCATCCTGCAGTCGTTCCGCGACCTGGCCCTCTCCAAGCTGGAGGCCGGTCT
>CAZYQV010000532.1:0-2850 GCA_964649775.1 uncultured Rikenellaceae bacterium | reverse complement strand
AAACACCTGCATACCTGCTGTACAGCTCCAGATACCGTTTGTGTACCTCCGGCGTGTCATACGCTCCTGAGAAAGACTCCAGCTGACGGAGGATGTGCAGGTCCAGCGGCAGATCGTTCTGCAGCAGCTGTGCCTTTGGTGCGTCGAGGGAGAGAATGAAGTTCAGCTCACCTGAGACATTGGCAGCCAGCTGCTCTGCCACCTGCCGTGCTGCGGCCGTATCACCCACAGCATAAGCGTTGCGTACAGTGCCCAATGAAAAATAATCGTAGGGCGCCACCCTGTCGGGCAGCAACTCCATGCAGCGTTCCACCACCTGCCGGGCCGAGTCCTTTTTATTCTCATTGATCAGGTTGGTGGCCAGCCGGCTGAAGATGCTGCGGTAGTTGGAGATCATCCTGCGGTTGTTCTCGTCGAGGTAGACGTGCGGGTCGGTGATGTTGCCCCAGACGAACTTGTTCATCACATTGTCATACATAATGCGTGTGTCGACATAGCCGTACTCGGGGTCGCGGGTGGTTTTCCTGACAGGGACAAAACGGTAGGCCATCCCTTCGTCCTGCAGGTAGTCCTGTATCCCCGGATAGGCAGAGCCGGGGATGGTGACGGCGAAATATATGGGTCTTTGCCAGTTGCTGTTGGAGAGGAGGTCGAGCACCATCAGATCGTTCTTGTACACGATTTTCTTGGGGTATTTCCACTTCACCTCCTTGACGATCTGCCCGGCCCGCCAGGGAGGTACCGTGCCGTTGCTCACCACCTGTGCCGAGTCTACCGGGATGGAGAAGAGGTTGGTGGGGAAATAATCCGCCATTTCCCCTTTTCCGTAAGGACTGGGGATCCTGGTCTTGGGGTCGTCGTCGGCGACAAAGCGTATCAGCTCTTTCAGGTTGTAATATTTCTTCAGTCTTTTTTGTATCAGTACGATGTCCCTCGTCCCCGAGCGGTACTGGTCATGTGTGAGGGAGAAAGGCAGCCGGTCCGAGTCGTAAGCTTTCCGGGACAGCTCGTCGAGGTACCATCCTGCGCTCATATAGCTGAGGTTGGCCACGCGCACGTCGGTGCGCACGCCCTCCACCTCCTGCACATACCAGAGGGGGAAGGTGTCGTTGTCGCCGTTGGTGAAGAGGATGGCGTTCTTTGCGCAGGAGTTGAGGTAGTTCTTGGCAAAGTCACGGGCCGTATAGCGTCTCGAGCGGTCATGGTCGTCCCAGTTCTGTTGTGCCATGATCCCCGGGACGAGGAGGAGCGGGATGAGGGTCATCACCCCGCCCCGCAGGGTGAAGGGAATCTTTTTGGGCAGGGCCTCTGCCAGGGCTGCCACGCCCAGGCCAATCCAGATGGCGAAAGCATAGAAGGAGCCTGCATAGGCATAGTCCCGCTCGCGTGGCTGGTGGGGATACTGGTTGAGGTAGACGACGATGGCCAGGCCGGTGAGGAGGAAGAGGAGCAGCACCACCCAGAAGTCTTTCGGGTGGCGGCGGTAGTGGAACCATGCTCCCAGCAGCCCCAGCAGCAGGGGCAGCAGGAAGTACCGGTTGCGGGCCCTGTTCCTTTTCAGATGGTCCGGCATCATCTCCTGGTCGCCCAGACGGGCGTTGTCGATGAAGGGGATGCCGCTGATCCAGTTGCCGTGCATGACGTCGCCGTGGCCCTGGATGTCGTTCTGCCGCCCGGCGAAGTTCCATAAGAAATAACGCAGGTACATGAACCCTACCTGGTAGCGGAAGAAGAAACGCAGGTTCTCCCCGAAGGTGGGGACATATTCGGTTTCCTGTCTCCCGCCGTAGCTGAGGGTCACCGGTCGGCCTTTGATCCTGCCCCAGTACTTGTAATCATTGATGTGTTTTTTGTCACGGCTGTACATACGGGGGAATATGGTCACGAAACGGGGATCATATACATAAGCCGTCTTGCGGTGCGTCACGATATATTTCCCGTCCTCCTTGTCGTAGGTCTTCTTCCCGTATTTGATGTCGAGGATGGGTGCGTTGTAGTAAGGACCTTTGAAGAGGGGCCTGTCGCCATACTGTTCCCTGTTGAGGTAATACAACAGGGAAAAGACATTGTCCGGGTTGTTCTGGTCCATGGGAGGCTCTGCATTCGAGCGGATCACCGTGGCGGTATAGGAGGAGTATCCGATGAGCAGGACGGTGAAGGCCAGCAAGGCTGTGTTGAGCAGCGGCTTGTTGTGACGGAGGGAATAGCGCAGCCCCCAGATGATCAGGCCGATGAGCAGGGCAAAATAGAAAAACACGCCGCTGTTGTACGGCAGTCCGAAGCCGTTGACGAAGAGCAGCTCAAACCAGGAGGCTACGATCACCGTGCCGGGGATGATCAGGTACATGATGGCTCCCAGGAGGACGACGGAGACGGCCAGGGCGATGAAAAAACCCCGGGTGGTGGGTTCGTATTTCCGGAAATAATAGACGAAGACGATGGCCGGGATGGCCAGCAGGTTGAGCAGGTGGATGCCTATGGAGAGGCCGATGATGTAAAAGATGAGGATAAGCCAGCGGTTGGCGTATTTCTCATCGGCGACGTTCTCCCATTTGAGGATGGCCCAGAAGACCAGGGCGGTGATGAGGGAGGAGGTGGCATAGACCTCGCCCTCCACGGCGGAGAACCAGAAAGTGTCGCTGAAGGTGTAGGCCAGGGCGCCCACGAGGCCGCTGCCCAGGATGGTGATCACCTCGCCGGTGGAAAGATCTCCGTCCTTCCGGTAGATCTTCCGCACCAGATGGGTGATGGTCCAGAAGAGGAACATGATGGTCAGGGCCGAGGCGATGGCCGACCAGGCATTGATGAGCCGTGCTACGTGAGCGGGGTCGTTGGTGAAGAGGGAGAAGA
>CAZYQV010000531.1:0-12463 GCA_964649775.1 uncultured Rikenellaceae bacterium | reverse complement strand
ACCACCAGGCGGGCCAGGCTGCGGGCCTCGGCGGCGTCGCGGCCGGCGGCGAGTTGCTGCGTCAGATGACGGATGAGCGAGTCGAAGGTGTAAGAAGAGGGCATGGGACAAAGATAAGGAAAGTCGAAGAGGGTTAAAAAGTTGAAAAGTTGAAGGGTTGAAGGGTTGAAGAGTTTAAAAGGTCGAAGGGGTCGAAGAGTAAAGGCCTTCCGCTCCCCGAGTGGGCCGAGCGGAGCGAGGCTTGTATCGAGGGGCGCGGAAGGAAGCATGAAGCTCGATGCTTGAAGGTTGAAGGGTTGAAAGGTTTGAGAGTTTGATAACCGCTTCCCTACTTCGCCGCTGGCTACGTAGGGCGAAACGCGGTTGTTTGAAAGTTTGAAAGGTTACAACCACAAACGTGCCGAAGGCACATCAAACATGCCCGCAGGGCATACCAAACCACAAACGTGGCGCAGCCACATCAAACTTCCCTGCCTCCCTGTCGGGAGGTAAACCGGCAGGCAGGCTTCGTCGCTGTCGCTCCTCGCAATGTTCAGTCTTTAAATAAAAAATAGTCATGGAAGATCAGCGGAAGCAGGATGAACGGTATATGCGGCGTTGTGTGGAGCTGGCGCGGCGGGGACTGGGGACGACCTATCCCAACCCGCTGGTGGGGGCGGTGATCGTGGCTGACGGCAAGATCGTCGGCGAGGGCTTCCACCACCATAGCGGCGGGCCCCATGCCGAGGTGGTGGCGGTGCAGGTGGTGCAGGAGAAGGGGCTGCTGAAGAAGGCGACCCTGTATGTCAACCTAGAGCCTTGTGCACATCACGGCAAGACGCCGCCCTGTGCGGAGATGATCGTGCGGGAGGGCATCCCGCGGGTCGTCGTCGGCACCCTGGACACTACTGACAAGGTAAGCGGCAAAGGGGTGAAGATCATGCAGGAGGGAGGTGTGGAGGTGGTCACCGGCGTCCTGGAAGAAGAGGCCCGTTATGTCAAACGCCGTTTTTTTACTTTTCATGAGAAGAAAAGGCCCTATATCATCCTGAAGTGGGCGGAGAGTGCCGACGGCTTTCTGGACGAGGAGCGTCTGCCGGGGCAGGAGGGTCCCAACTGGATCAGCGGCCCGCTGGGACGGCAGGCGGTGCACCGCTGGCGCACGCAGGAGCAGGCCATCCTGGTAGGGAGAAAAACGGCGCTGATCGATGACCCGGCGCTGACAGCCCGCGAGTGGTGGGGCCGCAACCCCCTGCGGCTGGTCATCGACAGGGAGCTGAGCCTCCCTCCCACGCTGCAGCTCTTCGACGACGAGGCGCCGACGATCATCTTCAACACGCTTCGTTCGGAGAGGCACACCCACCCCGAGCCGGTGAAGATCGATTTCTCGCAACCCATCATCCCCAGCATCCTGGAGGAGCTGTATGCAAGACAGATCCAGTCGCTGATCGTGGAAGGAGGAGCCTATACGCTGCAGCAGTTCATCGAGGCGGAGCTGTGGGACGAGGCAAGGGTGTTCAAAGGGGAGCGGTACTTTCACAAAGGGGTCATGGCTCCGGCATTGGGCCGTCAGCCGGCGGAGATCGTGCGTCTCGCCGACTCGGTATATCATCTGTTCTACCGTATCGACCGTTTCTGACCCAACATTGGAAAAGGCTGCCGGAACAGTGCAACATAACTGTAATTTTCTCGTCATTAGAACAGATGTCAACGGATTTTGTTCGGATGAACGGGGGATTTTCTTATTTTTAGCGTTATAACATCACGGGAGATCGAAATGAAGAGGCTTTTCCTGCTCATGCTGTTGTTGCCGGTGGTACTATCCTTATCTGCCCAGCAGATACCGCAACGCGTTTTTTCCGAAAAGGTTGGAGAAGATATCCTGGTCGGGGCGGGTGACCGGAGCGCGTTGGAAGAGGCTCCTTACGGCCGGTGGTTTTCGCAGGAGTATGACGCCTATCATCCGGACTGGCAGATCCTGGAGAAGATCGATTGTCCGTATCTCCACGAGATGGAGGTGACGGTGGTGCTGGGCACCTGGTGTCCCGACAGCCGGCGGGAGGTGCCCCGTTTTTTCAAGGTAGCCGATGCGATGGGTTTTCCCGGTGATCATATCCGGGTGATCTTTGTGGATCTGCACAAAAAAGTTCCCGGGATCGATACCGACAGCCTGAGAATAGAAAGGGTGCCTACTTTTATTTTTACGCTTTACGGCAAAGAGGCCGGACGGATCATCGAAGTGCCCCGCGGCAGTTTTGAGAAAGAGATGCGAAGGATCTGTCAGACGGTATCGGAGAAGGAGTTCATGGGGGAAGGGGAGGAATGATGGAATGACAGAGTGATAGAAACAAGGAGGAATAACCGGTAAATTCAGATATCATGGAAGAACAGACAGAACAGAAGACCACTTCAACAGCCGGCCAGGGATTTGGGATCACCGCGCTGGTATTGGGCATCATTGCACTGCTGACGGCACCCATCCCCTGTGTGGGGATCCTGGCGCTCATCCCGGGTATTCTCGGGATCATCTTTGCCATTGTCGCCCTGGTGCAGGCGAGCCAGGGACATGGAGCCAAAGGACTGATCATCACGGCGCTGGTCATCTCCATCCTGGGCACCTCTATCTCCACCGTGTGGGTACTGATCATTTCCAGTCCTCCGGTGATGTCACATTCGGGATTCAGGGGACTCACCAAGCAGTTGAAGACCCTTCAGCAGGAACTGGAAGGGCTGGAAGATGAGATAGAAAATGTGGCTGTCGACACATCCGGGGATTATAAGATCACTATTGAAAAGAGCATCCGGGTCTCCCACGGCGACAAAGAGGAGATCCTCGAAGAACTGGAGGGAGATACGGTTGCGGAGGATGCCGATACGGTGGTGATGAAGAAAGAGAACCGGCCCTGACCTGTTGTCAGTCATGACGGCACGTAAGGGGTATCAAACGATCAACCTTGTCTTTGGCATTCTGATCCTTCTGCTTTTTTTCTATTCGGCCCGCTATTCTCCCGCGGGGGGCCATCCGGTACCCTCTCTTTACACTCTGCTCAGCGGCAGGCCATCGCCTACGGCCGGTCTCTCACGGAGCTTCTCGGCCCTCGTGCGGGGTGAAGTATCCCTGGCCCGGGAACTGAGTCCATACGGCATCCCCCTCTTCCTGTTCTTTTTTGCGGAACTGCTGATGCGGGCAGCCGCTTTTGTGTTGCTGGTGAAAAGCAGGATAAGCCTGAAAAAGATACTGATACCCGACCTGATCCTGTCTCTGATCCTCTTCCTGCTTTGTTACGGAAAAATGGCTACCGGCATGATAAAGTTCTGAACCCCAGCCAACCACTAACCACTAACCACGAACTACGAACTACGAACTACGAACCCAAAACCTCCCCGAGGGCAAAGATCCTGTCGGCGCGGTAACCTTTGGGGGTCTCTTTCAGGGTGCAGCACTCGTGATAGAGGTCGTGCTGGAAGAAAAGGATGTATTGGTTCTCGAACGCTTCCTTCAGGAAGGCGGCTTTCTCGTCGAGGGTGACAAGGGGTTCCACATCATAAGCCATGTTCCACACCAGCGGCAGGTGTGCCACCGACGGGATGAGGTCGGCCATGAAGACGATCGTATGTTCTTTGTAATGGATGAACGGGATGATCTGGCCTCGGGTGTGGCCGTTGTAGATACGCAGTTCGACACCCGGGGCGATCTCTCCGGGAGTGTTGAGCAGCTCCAGCTGACCGCTCTCCTGCATGGGCAGGATGTTCTCGGGCAGGAAAGCATCTTTCTCGCGGGGGTTGGGGTGGGTGGCCCACTCCCACTGGGAGCGGCTGATGCGGTAGACGGCGTTGGGGAAGACCGTCTCATAGCCCGTGCCACCGGCGGTGCGGCGTATGCCTCCGCCACAGTGGTCGGCATGCAGGTGGGTGAGCACCATGTCGGTGATATCTCCGGGGGCATATCCGGCCTTGCGCAGGCCTCCCTCCAGGCCGTCGCCACCGTTGAGATAGACATATTTGAAGAACTTCTCATCCTGCTTGTCGCCGTAACCGTTGTCGATGAGGATGCGGCGGTCGCCCGTGTCGATGAGCAGGGAGCGGAGGGCCCAGTTACAGAGGTTGTTCTCGTCGGCAGGATAGACCTTCTGCCAGAGGGTCTTGGGCACTACGCCGAACATGGCGCCGCCGTCGATCCTGAAGTTGGAAATATGGACGGGGAAGAGTTGCATGAGGATGTAAGATTGAGGATGGACGATTTTTGATTTGGGAAGTAAAAATAAGTTAAAAAGTTGAAGAGTTGAAAAGTTGAAGAGTTGAAGAGTTGAAGAGTTGAAAGGTTGAAAAGTTGAAAGGGTCGAAGGGGCGATGATGCGATAATGCGAGCCTAACTCGAAACTCGATACTCAAAACTATGAACTTTGAACCTTTTGAATATTGAGATTTTTAAATTTGTTTGTGATTTGTGATTTGGGTATTGGAATTTGTCGAAGAGGCGCGGAAGGAAGCTTGAAGATTGAAAAGTCGTATCGAAGGGGTCGAAAGGGTCGAAGGGGAGATGATGCGATGAAGAGATAAAGCGATGGGGCGATAAAGCCCCGCCTTCGCCCAAGGCTACGGCGGGTAAAAGATGATGCGATGAAGAGATAATGCGATGGGGCGAGAGATGACGCGGCGGGTGGCAAATGCTGCGTGGCAGATGTGAATATTCTTTCGAAACTGTTTGTGATGAGAAATTTAATTGTATCTTTGCAGCCTCAAAATAATAACCATTAAAAACATTAACGAATGCCAGTAAAGATCAGGTTAAAGCGTGAGGGTCGCAAGAAGAAACCCTTCTACCACATTGTGGTAGCAGACGGCAGGGCGCCACGAGATGGCCGGTTTATTGAAAAAATCGGGTATTACAATCCCAACACAAATCCTGCTACAATAGAACTGGATTTTGATAAGGCATTGGACTGGTTATTGAAAGGCGCCCAACCCACGGACACGGCCAGGGCCATCCTGTCGTACCGGGGGGTATTGTATAAGAAGCATCTCCTGACGGGGGTCAAAAAAGGAGCTTTCTCCGAAGAGGAGGCAGAGCGCCGTTTTGAAGCCTGGATGAAGGAGAAGGAAGCGAAGATCGAGGCCAAGCGCCAGCGGGTGCAACAGGGTCTTGAGGATGAGCACAAGAAACGCATGGCCGAAGAGGCCAAGATCAGCGAAGCACGTGCCCAGGAGATCGCCAAGAGACGTGCTGCCGAGGCAGGCGTGACGGAAGAGACTTCAGAGGCGGAAGAGACAGAAGTGACTGCAGAGACGGAGACGACGGAAGCGACGGAAGAGAAGAAGGAGCCTGAAGTGGCTGCAGAGACCGAAGAGGTGAAAGAGACTGCAGAGACGGAAGAGAAGAAGGAGGAGGTTCCTGCTGCTGAGGAAAAGAAGGAAGAGACTGAAGTGACTTCAGAGACTGCAGAGACAGAGGAGAAGAAAGAGACTGAAGTGACTGAAGAGGCGAAAGAGACTTCGGAGGCTGAAGCAAAGAAGGATGAAGCTCCTGCCGAAGAGGAGAAGAAAGAGGGTGGCGAAGAAAAAGCTGCGGAATAATCATTTCTGAAAATATGTCCCGCGATGATCTGATCCCTGCGGGTGAAGTGTTAAAGGTTCACGGACTGGAAGGCGGACTTGTCCTCCGGTTCCGTGAACTTTTTTGTCCTTTGGAGCGTATCCCCGCTTTTGTTTTCCTGAAGATCGACGGGCTGCCGGTGCCCTTCCCCGTGGAAGAGGTGCAGGAGTACGGGGAATGTTCGTGGCTCTTCTTTTTCGAGGATGTGACCGACCGCGACAAAGCTTTGCGGTACCGCGGCAAAGAGGTATTGCTCGAGAAGGAATATCTGCCGGCAGAAAAAGAGGAAGAACCACATCTCTTTGCCGGTTATCATTTCCGTGACGAGACCTCCGGGGTGACGGGTGAGATCACCGGTTTTCTCGACATCCCCGAGAATCCGCTTTTCGAGGTGACGAGCGGAGGCGTCACTACCCTCGTGCCGGCGGCGGAAGACTTTATCCGGCAGGTCGACCATGAGCAGAAGACGGTAACCTTTCTCCTGCCGGAAGGGATCTTCAGTCCCGACACCCCCTAACACCTCCCCGGCCATCCCTTTGGGCCGTATTCCTCTAACCGCTTGTCTTTGTGATAATAAGAAGAGCCATTCCCGGCATCTACGTAGTTAACTACGTAGCTGGCTACGTAGATGACTTATTAAGTATCGCAAGGCAAAATACAGAATAACAGTATATTATATGCATTATGGCGATTCTGTAATGTCGCTACTTTTATCAAAGTAGTGAAAAAGCAGTGTTTTTTTCCGTTGTAACCTGTTGTCAGAAGCAACATTCCGGCGATGCAGACGTCTTTCCTATACAAACCTAAAAACCGAAAAAATGAAAAGAGATGTTATGTTGTTTTTGCTGGCGGCTGTTCTGACGGTACCGGCATTTCCGTCACCGGCGGGTACCATCCGTGAAGAGCGGAAGGTAAAGGCGTTTGAGGGTGTGAGCATAGCCCTTTCTGCAGATGTCTCCCTTCGGCAGGGTCCTGAAACAAAGGTGGTGCTCGAGGGGCCATCCGATTTTTTGGAGAAGGTGGAGACGGTCACGGAGGGAGGCATCCTGAAGATCCGTTTTTATAGCAAGTACAATAGGAGGAAAACTCCTACGGGCCGTATCCGGATCTATCTGACAACGCCCGGGGTGAAAAACCTGATAGTCACCGGCTCGGCGAATATCATAGCTGAAACGCCCGTGGATGCGGGGAAAATGTTAAAGGCCCTTGTCACGGGCAGCGGAAAGATACAGATCGGTGATCTGACTGCCGGGAGTGTGCGGATGAGCGTGACGGGTTCGGGAAAGATCCGTGTGGCAGGCAAGGGTGTTGATGAGGTTATTGTGGCTATTACCGGCTCGGGCGATGTGGTGGCTGAGGATCTGCCGGCACAGGAGGTGAAGGTGAGCATTACCGGCTCGGGCGATGCGTATGTATATGCCGTGAAGTATCTCAAAGCAGGCATTACCGGCAGCGGTGATGTACATTACCGGGGTCCGGGGACCATCGATGCCCACATTACGGGGTCGGGCAACGTGCGGAAGGATGACCGGTGAACGGTGAAGGGCGGGAGCGGGTCATTCGCGGATGATCGCGCGGGATCCGTCCGGCAGTATTTTGATGATCCGTGAGGGTCGTGCCGGTGTGCGGTCGTCCTGCCGCCATCCCACCACGTAATCCGCTTTGCTTATCAGGGCAGGGTCTATATCTCCGTAGTGGCGGGGCGGCGGTGCCCCGGCGAAGTTGGCAGAGGTGGAGACGACGGCCTTCCCGAATTTTTCCAGAAGGGCGGGGCAGAAATCATCCTGCGGGATGCGTATGGCTGCCGTGCCGTCGCCGGCTTTCACGGAGGAGGCCAGTCCTCCGGCTCCGGGGAGGATCCACGTGGTGGGCCGTCCGGGGCGGATCATCTCCGCGGCAAGGCTCTCCGTCAGGTCCGGAAAGTAGCGGGATAACATCGC
Organism: uncultured Rikenellaceae bacterium; assembly: GCA_964649775.1. Taxonomy (GTDB): domain Bacteria; phylum Bacteroidota; class Bacteroidia; order Bacteroidales; family VadinHA17; genus DRPN01. Next base: position 4,951 of record CAZYQV010000531.1, on the reverse strand, counting down.
AGGGAGCATCAGGACGATAAAGCTCTTTTGTGCGGGTCTCTGTTTGATGCGGTAGATCGTCTGCACTGCCGTCTCGTTCTCAGCATCACAGCCCAGGCCCCAGATGGTGTCGGTGGGATACAGGATCACCCCTCCCTGTTCCAGGACTTCCACAGCTTTTTGTATCTCCTCTTCCGGCGGGATCATTGTGTCTGCTCTTTTCTGCGAAAATACGGTAAATCTTTCAGAATTGTTCATCTGCTCCGCCCGGCTTCCCGGGAGCACTTTTTTTATCCGGCGGAATGTGTGTATTTTAGCAACCGGGATTGACATATGAAACCAAAAGAATTTATCCGTAAGAAGTTCCTCAGGCGTTTGATCCTGGATTATTACCGTCGTTTGCCGGAAGAAGAGCGTACCCCGGAGTGGACGGAGGTGATCCGCTGGCTGGAGGAACACAGGGTCTTTGCTTTGCCTTATGATTTTACGGAGAAGTACCGGCCCGAAAATATCCCGTTGCATACAGATGAGGAGAGAGGGCTGTATTATACCCTTTTCAGGGGGCATCGCCTGTACTACAAGGATGCAGGACGTGCCGGCAAGGCAAAACGGTACTTCAATTCTGTTTTTATGGAGCAGGATCCTGCATCTCCCCACCGTTATCTGACGGAAGAATTTGATGTGGCGCCGGGAGATGTGGTGGTGGATATTGGTGCTGCAGAGGGAAACCTCTCGCTGGATGTGGTGGAGCGGGCAGGGAAGGTTTGGATCTTTGAGGTATGTCCCGGATGGGTAAAAGCGTTGCAGGCCACTTTCGAACCCTGGAAGGAGAAAGTGGAGATCATCCGCAAGATGGTCTCAGACAGGACGGAGGGCGACAGGGTGGCGCTGGACGATGTTTTCGACGGCGGGAGGAAGATCGACTTTGTCAAGATCGATGTGGAGGGTGACGAGGATGCCGTGATCAGGGGGATGAGACATCTCCTCGAGGAAAAGAGAGTGAAGAAGATCGCCCTGGCCACCTACCACCGGCAGGCTGATGCGGAGAAATTTTCGCGTCTCCTCGGGGAGTATGGCTACGATATTTCTTTTTCCAGGGGGTATATGATCTTCCGCAGAGGGATCGAGGAGCCTTACCTTCGCAGGGGTATACTGAAAGCGGTCTTGCGCTGACCCTCTTCCCGGGAGAGATCTTCCGAACAAAAAACCGACAGGATATATGCCTTTGCTCTCTGACATATCGGTGATCATCGTGAACTACCGCGGCTGGGAAAAACTGGCAGAGTGTCTTGATGCTTTGATGTTGTGCGGCGGGGAGGGGGAGAGGCCTGAGGTGATCGTCGTGGACAATCATTCGGACGACGGACGTCTGGAGGATTTTGTCCGGCGGTATCCGCAGGTAAAGTTTCTGGAGAATGCGGAGAACGCAGGTTTTGCCAGGGGGAACAACCGGGGGGCTGCCGTTGCGGGCGGGAAATATTTTTTGTTCCTCAACCCCGATGCCATCATCTCGCGGCCGGTGCTGGAGTCATTGCTGGCAGAGGATGCCCGGCATGAGCGCATGCATCTTTTATCGGTACGGCACACCGGTCCCCGCGGCCGGGAAGAGAGCACGGTGCGGATCTTTCCTTCTGCGTGGACTGTCAACTCACTTGTTCGCCTGTTCTATCTGGCCTTAAGCGGCAAGCAGGGACGTATGAGGTGCCGGGGCGGGAAGGTCGTTCATCCCGAGTGGGTGTCGGGTTCGCTGGTGATGATGCGGCGCGAGACCTTCCGGCGGCTGAAGGGGTGGGACGAGGATTACTGGCTCTATTACGAGGATGTGGATCTATGCCGCCGTTTGCATGATCAGGGGGGAGAGATCCTGTTGCTCTGTGAGCCTCCCGTGATCCATCATCATGGGGGTACCACGCGGCAAGACAAGAAACGGGTCCCTTTCTTCAAGACCTATGTCCTGATCTCGCGGCACATCTATTACAGTAAACATTTTCACGGGGTGGGGGGTGTCTTGTTACAGCTCTTTCTGGTGACGGACAATCTCTTTTTCGGGCAGTTCTTCCCGGCCCTCCTGGGGCTGCTCCTGTTGCCTTTTTACCGTTTCCGGAGACACCTGATCATTTACATTTATTTAATAAGGTATTATTCCCGTGCCCTTCTCCTGCGGCGTTGGCATATTGATCCCGGCGAGCTTCCTTTCGGGAAGGAATAAGGAACCTCTTGCATATTGAACGCAGCGGGTTGTCCCGAAAAGGCCGGTTACTTTTTGTCGCGGCGTTTTTCTTTCCTTGTATTGAGGTGTTTCAGATAGCTTTGCCGGGCGTTGGTGTAGCATACGAAAAAGCCGCTTCTCCCGTCGAGGAAGCCGAGGCGGAAAAAGTAGTTCCACATAAACCGCCACAGAGGGCTCAGGAGGATGCGCATCCATTTAGAGCGCCCCCTTTGCTGGTAGAGAGCTTTGCCGGCGATCTCGGCGAACTTTTCTGTTTTTGCCACGTGTTCGGAGCGTGAGTCATGGGCAAAATGGAGCAGGTCTCCTTTCAGGTAGCCTGTCGAGGATCCTTTTTTGAGCAGGAGCAGGTCGTGGGGGTTCAGTCTCTCCCAGCGGGCCCGGCGGCGGTCGAAGAGCCGCAGCTTGCGGTCGGGGTATTCGCCCGAGTGGTGTATCCACTGACCGTAGTAGTTGTTGAGGCGGTTCATGTAGTAGCCGTCGCGGGAGAGGTCCTGTTTCGCTTCGCGGATGGACTGTCTCAGCGTCTCCGAGAGCACCTCATCACCGTCGAGGGAGAGGATCCAGTTGTGGGAGGCCTGTCCCATGGCCCAGTTTTTCTGTTCGACATATCCCTCAAATTCGTGGAGGATCACACGGCATCCGTGAGCCCTGCATATCTCCTGTGTGCGGTCGGTGCTGTGGGAGTCGACCACCACGATCTCGTCGACCACCCCTTCCAGTGAGTCAAGGCACCTGCCGATATATTTTTCTTCGTTGAAGGTGATGATTACGGCGGAGATAGGTTGCATAGGGGCTGGTTTAGGTCAGATGCGATGAGGTTGGCCGGTATTATACGGGAATATCATATTCTCTCAGGGCATTGTTGAGGGATGTTTTCTTGTCGGTGGATTCTTTTCTTTTCCCGATGATCAGGGCGCAGGGCACCTGGTAATCTCCCGCGGGGAATTTTTTCGTATAGCTGCCGGGGATGACCACCGAGCGGGGAGGGACCGTCCCCCGATATTCTTCCGGCTCGTTGCCTGTGACATCGATGATGCGTGTCGATTGTGTGAGCACGACGCCGGCGCCCAGCACAGCTTCTTTTTGTACCCGCACCCCTTCGACGACGATGCAGCGGGAGCCTATGAAGCAGTTGTCTTCGATGATCACGGGGGCTGCCTGCACGGGCTCCAGCACTCCTCCCAGGCCTACGCCACCGCTCAGGTGGACGTTCTTCCCCACCTGGGCGCAGGAGCCTACCGTGGCCCAGGTGTCCACCATCGTCCCCTCGTCCACATAGGCACCTATGTTCACGTACGACGGCATCAGGATCACTCCCCTGGCCAGATAGGCACCGTAACGTGCCAGGGCATGGGGGACCACCCGTACTCCCATTGCCTGGAAATTCTTTTTCAGCGGGATCTTGTCATGGAACTCAAAAGGATCGGCATCGATCACTTCCATCTGGCGGATGGGGAAATAGAGGATGACCGCTTTTTTCACCCATTCGTTTACCTGCCATCCTTCTCCTGCGGGCTCGGCGACCCGCAGCTCACCGTTGTCGAGCATGTCCACCGTTCTGAGAATAGCCTCCTGTACGGCAGGATCTTCCAAAAGACGACGGTCGTCCCATGCTTTTTCGATGATCTCTTTTATCTCCATCGTTTTGATTTATTAGAACGCAAAAATCGCATTTTTATTTGACATTCCTGGCAGAAAAATACACTCTTCTTTTTTGGTCTGCATTTTGATGGAGGAGAGGTGTTTGAATATTTCAAAAAAAAGAGAGACCTTTACGGGCCAAATATGAGCGAATTATGAAGAGCATTGCCGGTATCATCTTTTTTATCTTTTTCCTCCCGTGGAGTATGACGGCCGAGGGCCAGGGCCGCAGTGAGGCGACCCCCGTGGACCAGCCGCTGGATTCCCTGGTGATGGTCCAGGGGCAGCTGAGGGATGTGAAGAATGGCAAGCCTATTCCTTACGCCCATGTGCTTAACTTGCGTTATCGCCGGGCTACGGTCACCGACACCCTTGGGTTCTTCTCCATACCCATGCGCAGGAACGATACTCTGCTGATCACGGCGATAGGGTATGAGGATCTTTTTTTCGTTCTTCCTTCTTTCTGGCCATCCAACAACTACTCGGGTGTTCTCTATGCCGAGGAGAAGATCTACAAGATCGAGGGGGTTACCGTTCACGGGCTGGGCACCTACGAGCAGTTCCGCCAGAAGGTCCTTTCCCTTGATCTGTCCGACGATAAGGTCATCGAGATGCAGTCATATTATGACAAGATCCTCACGGAGGAGGCTGTCAAGTACCAGGCGGTGACGACCGGTTTTTCTTTTTCGTTGCGTTCTCCGCAGCAGCGCAGTGAGCGCAGGCTGCAGAAGGTGCTGGAGGAGCAGCGCATCGAGCAGATGGTGGAGGCCAAGTACAACAAGGCCATTGTGAGCAAGCTCACGGGTCTCCGGGGCGTGGAACTGGAGCGTTTCATGGATTACTGTCAGATGCCACGTGATTTCATCCTGAATTCGCCTGAGTACGATATCCTGCAAAGGATCAAAAATTCTTATGAGAACTACAAGTTACTGAAGCAAGAGCAGTAGTTGTGGATATTCCTTCTTTTGACGATGTGCGCCGTGCTTCGGAGCTTCTTTCGGGGGTGGCACATCGTACGCCGGTGCTGACGTCGCGTCTGCTCGACCGTCTTACGGGGGCGACTCTTTTCTTCAAGTGTGAAAATTTCCAGCGTGCGGGGGC
>CAZYQV010000530.1:0-2817 GCA_964649775.1 uncultured Rikenellaceae bacterium | reverse complement strand
AGATATGAAACGCTTAGGAACCATATTTTTGGGCATATTCCTCATGATAAGCCCCTTGCTCAGGGCCGATGAGGGAATGTGGCTGCTGCCGTTGCTGGAAAAACTGAACATCGGCACCATGACCAAAATGGGTCTGAAACTGACCGCCGAAGATATCTACAGCCTCAACCATTCCAGTCTGAAAGATGCCGTGGTCATTTTCGGCGGCGGATGTACCGGCGAGATCGTCTCGCCCGAAGGACTGCTGCTCACCAACCATCATTGCGGTTTCAGCGCTATCCAGGAACACAGCTCGGTGGAGCACAACTACCTCGATGATGGGTACTGGGCACAAACAAAAAAAGACGAACTACCCAACCCCGGACTGTCCGTCACCTTCCTGGTACGCATGGAGGATGTCTCCGGTAAGATATTGCCGGCCCTCAGCGACACCATGAGCGAACAGACACGCAACCAAAAGATCCGCGAGATCAGCCGGCAGATCGTCAAGGAAGCCACCGACAGCACCGGCTATGAGGCCAGCGTAAGATCGTTCTTCGCCGGAAACGCCTATTACCTCGTGGTATATGAGATATACCGGGATGTACGCTTTGTGGGTACCCCGCCCAACGCCATCGGAAAATTCGGTGGAGATACCGACAACTGGATGTGGCCCCGCCATACCGGCGACTTCAGTGTTTTCCGCGTATATATGTCTCCCGACGGGAAACCGGCCGACTACTCCCCCGACAACGTGCCGCTGAAACCGAAGAAATATCTGAAAGTCTCCCTCAAAGGAGTGCATCCCGGCAACTACTCCATGGTCATCGGCTACCCCGGAGGAACAGAGAGGTACATGACCTCCTACGAACTGGATGAGACCATGAACATCATCAACCCCAACAGGGTGAAGATACGCGGCGCACGCCAGGAGATCATCTGGCGCGACATGATGGCCAGTGAAAAGGTACGTATCCAATACGCCTCCAAATACTCCGGCTCCAGCAACTACTGGAAATTTTCCATCGGCCAGAACCAGGCCCTGAAAAAAATGCACGTCAGGGACCAGAAAGTGGCGATCGAAGATCAGTTCCGTAAGTGGGTGAAAGAGGATCCTGCCAGGGAGAAAAAATACGGTGAGGCACTGGACCTGATCAAAGATGCCATACAAAAAAGAGCCGACTACACCTACGCAACGCAATACCTTGCCGAAGCCCTGCTGAGAGGCAGCGAGGTCATCAGCTTTGCCTACCGCACCAGCAGACTGGAAAAGGCCCTGGAAGACGGAGACCAGGAAAAGATCAGCAAGACCGTCGAGGCCATCAGAAAAGGTGCGAAGGATTTCTTCAAGGATTACAACCCGCCCACCGACCGAGAGGCCTCCAAGGTGATGTTCAGGATGTTTGCAGAGAATGTGAGCCCGCAATATCAACCGGCGGTTTTCGAAGAGATCAAAAAGAAATATAAAAACAACTTCGACAAGTACATCGATCACCTGTTCGCGAAATCGATCTATACCGACGAGGCCAGGCTGAATGCCTTCCTGGAAAAACCCGACCTGAAAAAACTGCGAAAAGATCCGGCTTTCTCGGCAGCCATTTCGATCGTCGACAAGTATTTCGAGCTGCGGCAGATAGAGTCGCAATTTGATGATGAACTCGAGCGCGGCCGGCGTCTCTGGATGGCAGCCCTGATGGAGATGCAGCCCGACAGGATCTTCTCTCCCGATGCCAACTTCACCATGCGCCTCACCTACGGCACCGTCGAAGGGTATGACCCGAGAGATGCTGTCCACTATAAATACTACACCACCCTGAAAGGCGTAATGGAAAAAGAGGACCCGGACAACTATGAGTTCATCGTACCGGAAAAGCTGAAAGAACTCTACAAAGCCGGAGACTACGGTCGTTACGGTGAGGACGGGATCATGCACGTCTGCTTCATCACCAACAATGACATCACGGGAGGTAACTCCGGCAGTCCTGTCATGAACGGCGACGGTGAGCTGATCGGTCTCGCTTTCGACGGCAACTGGGAGGCCATGAGCGGAGATATTGCTTTCGACCCCGACCTGCAGCGTACCATCGTGGTGGATATCCGCTATGTCCTGTTCATCATGGATAAGTTCGGAGGGGCCCGTCACCTGGTGGATGAGATGACCATCGTAGAATAGCAACACTGCCCATGAATTTCGATCTGAAAGAAACTCTGGGGGCCTTCATGGTCCTCTTTGCTGTCATCGACATCACGGGATCCATCCCTATCCTCGTTGACATCAAAAGCAAAGCAGGAAAAATAGAGGCCGAGAAAGCCGCCATCGTGGCTTTCCTGATCATGCTGGCTTTCCTGATCATCGGAGAACCCCTCCTGGGCTTTTTCGGTGTCGACATCTATTCGTTCGCCATCGCCGGATCGTTCATCCTCTTCTTCCTGGCACTGGAAATGGTGCTGGGCATCCAGCTGTTCCGTCACGACGCCAAAGGCGGAGGATCGATCGTGCCCATCGCTTTCCCCCTGATCGCCGGCGCCGGCTCGATCACCACCCTCCTCTCCCTGCGGGCCACCTACCAGCCGGTGAACATCCTGGCCGGACTGATCATGAACATGGTGATCGTCTATGCCGTGCTGAAAGCCACCCACTGGTTCGAACGTATCCTGGGACCGACAGGCCTGTATATCCTGCAGAAATTCTTCGGCATCATCCTCATGGCCATAGCCATACACCTCTTCCTGAGCAACACCGGAATACACATGCCTGATGTCCGCTGAGATCACCATATATACCGACGGTGCTGCCCGCGGCAACCCCGGGCCGGGGGCTACGGCGTGGTGCTGATG
>CAZYQV010000529.1:0-5054 GCA_964649775.1 uncultured Rikenellaceae bacterium | reverse complement strand
TATGATACAAAAATTCCGGATATTCTTCATGCGTCGGTTCGCTCCTTTTTCTTACCGCAAAGATAGGACAATCGCCGGTAACCTGCAGGAAAATATACAAAAAGAGTGGTTACTGCTGGTTCAGCTCTTTGAGGGTGACTTTCTGCGGATGGCCCGGCAGCTTGAAGACCGAGTCGGACAGCTTGCGCTCGCGGGCTTTCTTCACCTCGGTGATCACCTCATAACCATAACCGTACTCCTTGACCTTCATAGGGTAGCCGCGGGTCTGCATGTAGATATAACGGGGATGGCTCCGGTAATGGAACCCCTGTTCGTAATATTTTGTGATGCGGTTGAAGATCTCATAATAGCGCTCCAGCATGGGCAGACGCAGCAGCTCCAGGCCGGGGGCGATCCAGTCGTCTTCGACAGGGATCTGGTTCACATACACCGTATATACACGCGTAGGATAGCCGGCCACGTCCTTGCCTTCACGTGTCTGGGTCACCTGTATCAGCAGCTGGTCGTGGAGGATCACCGTAGAGTCGGGCAACTGCAGCTGCTGCAGCATACGGTCGAAACTCTTCATGGCCTCCGCCTTCTGCGACGCACTGTAATCACTGATCTTCTCCAGAAAACGCTCACGCATCACCCCCGCCATCTCCCGGTCGTAATCATCGATCGTCCCTTCCCAGTAGATCTTTTTGTCCGGGTCATAAAAACGGATAACGCCCGTATTGAGGTTGATGAAGGTGGTCAGGCTCTCCTCGTCAAGACGTATCTGGTAGTCCTGGGCATACACCTTCCTTTTCTGGCGGGTCTTGGTATCGGTGAAACGGCTCTGCTCCTTGATCACCCATCCTCCCGAGACCAGGGGGGAGAGCAGGAAGAAGCCCGCAACGGCAATGATGATCCTTTTCATAGATCTCTGTTTTCTGTTTGATCTTTTCGAACCGTAAAATTAGCGATTTTCAGCACAATACAACAAAAATCAGGCCCTTTCCGCATACGGAAAGGGCCTGTTATCATATAGTAGGTGTTTATACGGGCAGTTTTCTGTCCGCACAACGGGCCGTCTGTGATTAATACATACCGCCCATGCCGCCCATGCCGGGAGCCGCTGCCGGCGGAGCAGGATTCTCTTCCTCTTTCTCGGTGACCACACATTCGGTCGTCAGCAACATCCCTGCTACAGAGGCAGCATTCTCGAGTGCGATACGTGCCACTTTCGTGGGATCGATCACACCGGCTTCATAAAGGTTCTCATACTTGTCGGTGCGGGCATTGTAACCGAAATCCCCTTTGCCTTCGCGCACCTTCTGCACCACGATCGACCCTTCCACACCGGCATTCTCGGCGATGGTACGGATAGGCTCTTCGAGGGCCCTGCGGACGATAGCCACCCCGATGGTCTGGTCTTCGTTCTCGCCTTTCAGATCTTTCAGTGTTCCGACAGCCCTCAGATAAGCCACACCGCCGCCGGGGACAATACCTTCTTCGATGGCAGCCCTGGTGGCACTCAGCGCATCATCCACACGGTCTTTTTTCTCTTTCATCTCCACTTCGGAGGCTGCTCCCACGTACAGCACTGCCACACCACCGGCCAGTTTGGCCAGACGCTCCTGCAGTTTCTCCTTGTCATAATCGGAGGTGGAGGCTTCGATCTGTTTCTTGATCTGCTTCACCCGTGCTTCGATCTTGTCGCTCTCGCCGGCACCGTTGACAATGGTGGTGTTCTCCTTGTCGATGGTCACTTTCTCACTCTGTCCCAGCATATCCAGTGTAGTATGCTCGAGCTTGAGACCTTTCTCTTCGGAGATTACCGTACCGCCTGTCAGAATGGCGATATCTTCGAGCATCTCTTTCCGGCGGTCACCGAAGCCGGGAGCTTTCACGGCTGCCACACGCAGCGACCCGCGCAGCTTATTCACCACCAGCGTGGCCAGGGCTTCCCCCTCCACATCTTCGGCAATGATCAGCAGCGGACGCCCTGCCTGCGAGGTAGCCTCCAGGATAGGCAGCAGGTCTTTCATCGTCGAGATCTTCTTGTCGTGGAGCAGGATATACGGATTCTCCAGCACAGCTTCCATCTTCTCAGCGTCGGTGATGAAATAGGGAGAGATATATCCCCGGTCGAACTGCATTCCTTCCACCACCTCTACCGTGGTCTCAATACCTTTGGCCTCCTCAACGGTGATCACACCCTCTTTCTTTACCTTGCGCATCGCCTCGGCGATCAGCTCGCCAATGGCCGGATCGTTGTTGGCCGAAATACTGGCCACCTGCTCGATCTTCTTGAAGTCGTCACCTACCGTTTCGGACATGTCTTTCAGGCTCTCTACCACCTTCGAAACAGCCAGGTCGATACCCCTTTTCAGGTCCATCGGGTTGGCACCGGCCGTAACATTCTTCAGACCCACACTGTATATGGCCTGGGCCAGCACCGAAGCGGTGGTGGTACCGTCACCGGCATTGTCGGCAGTCTTCGAGGCAACTTCCTTTACCATCTGGGCTCCCATGTTCTCAAACGGATCTTCCAGTTCGATCTCCTTGGCCACGGTGACACCATCCTTGGTCACCTGCGGAGCACCGAATTTCTTGTCAAGAACTACATTGCGTCCTTTCGGACCCAGGGTCACCTTTACAGAATCTGCAAGGATATCCACACCTTTTTTAAGCAAATCTCTTGCTTCTATGTCAAATTTGATTTCTTTAGCCATTTCTGTTTTATTTTTTAAAGGTTATTATTTAATGATTTTCCGGTTTACAATATCGCCAACAGATCAGACTGGCGCATGATCAGATAGTCTTTGCCGTCAAGGGTGATCTCTGTACCCGTATATTTTCCGTACAGGACCTTGTCGCCCGGCTTTACCTCCATTTTTTCATCGCCGGTGCCACTCCCCACGGCTACGACAGTCCCTGCCAGAGGTTTCTCCTGAGCAGTATCGGGAATGATGATGCCGCTGGAAGTCTTCTCCTCGGCAGGCTCAGGCTGAACAACCACCCGGTCTCCCAAAGGTTTGATGCTGATCTTCTCCATAATCTGATGTTTATTTTCGATTAGACATAATTTTATAATACCGCGGCACTCTTAACAGAATCTGTGCCAAAAGGGTTTTTCTCCCTTCCTGCCAGTAAGACGGGACACTTTAACAGGACCTTCCCTGCCGCTTCCGGCGGGACGGCACAGCACTGTATATCAACAATGCGCTGTTTAACAACTATTTATGTATTTCCGGAAGGATTGATCTCCCAAAACAAAAAAAGGTGTCAGGTTTATGACATCCTGACACCTTCCGTGTACTGAAAGTATATCTTCTCTTATTTTCCTCCCTGTGAAGCGTCATTGTTTCCCTGGCCCTGCGGGGCGGCGGGGTTGTTCTGATCGGGCAGGGCGGTGGGCAGCGTGGGTATGGCGTTGGGATCCACGGCCCTGTTCACCTGATCCTCGATCAGCGAACGTTCCGTCTTGTTTTTGCGGGGAATGGCTGCCGTAGCAAGCAGGGAGAGCACCACAATGGAAGCTGCCAGCGTCCAGGTAGCCTTCTCCAGAAAATCGGTGGTCTTGCGGGCACCCATCACCTGACCGGCTCCCGTGAAATTGGCTGCCAGACCGCCTCCCTTGGAATTCTGGACAAGCACCACCAGGATCAACAGGATGCTCACCAGAATGATCAATACCGATAACACCGTGTATATTGCCATAACTTACTGTTTTTTAGTCTGATCCGTCAGGATCCGGTTGATTTTCTCAATTTGGGTTGCAAAGTAACTACTTTTTTCCGGATATTTCAAACTTAATTTTTCATAGATGTGGATGGCCTTGGTGTAATAGCCCTGCTGCAGATAGATGCGGGCCAGCGTCTCGGTGAACAGTCCTTTCTCTTCGGTACTCTCCCGTACCTCTTCCGGCTCCGGCACCCCGGAACTCTCCTGCTTTTCCTCCTGTTTGCGGGGCACGATCCTCGGCTGCGTCCGGATAAAACGGTCGATGATCTCATCCTCGGGCCGTTTCTCCCCTTTCTCTTCCTGTGCCTCTCCCCCGTCCATCTCAAAATATCCGAGCCAGTCGCCGAAAGCATAGGCCGGCAGGGAAGGATCAACGTCTATCGTTTTTTTTTTCGCCGGACCTTTTTCCGTTCCGGATCCGTGTTCCTCCTTATCTTTGTCCGGCAGATCCAGTTCCAGCAGATCCGCCGCTCCCTCCTGCTCTGCTCCGGTCTTATCCACCTCTCCCACCGTCTCCCCCTCCGGGGCATCATGATCCAGCACAAAAAGGTCATCCCCGCCCTCACCCTTCTCATCGGTCTCCTCCGTCTCTCCGGTCCCTTTCATCCCTTCCATTCTCTCTGCGCTCTGCGCCCTGCGCCCTGCGCCTCCCTTCTCTTCCTTCTCTCCGGTCCCTTCCGCCCCTTCAGTCTCACCTTTCTCCTCTTCACTCCCCGCTCTTCGCTCTTCACTTTTCGATCCCGTCTCTTCTCCCCCGATCTCAGCCAGTCTCCGCCGTATCTCGGCCATCAGCTCCTCCCTTGACTTGGTTCCTTCTCCTGCCGGGGGGGTACTCTCTTTGCGCTCCTCTTCCTCTTTCTTTTCTTCTTTCCCTTCAATCTCCCCACTCTCTTCCGGCTCTTCAGTCTTTTTCATTCCCTCTGCGCTCTGCGCCTTGCGCCCTGCGCCTCCTTTCTCTTCCTTCTCCCCGGTCTCTTCCGTCACTCCAGTCTCTCCAGTCTCCTCAGTCTCTTCCATTCTCTCTGCGTTCTGCGCCCTGCGCTCTGCGCCCCCCTTCTCTCCGGTCTCTTCCGTCACTTCCGTCTCTTTCCCCTTTTCCTCCCCTTCATGCAGCAGCTCATACAACTTTCTGCGGTCGGCCACATAGAGGGAAGAGATCTTCAGCTGTGTGTCAAAACGGATATGGCCGAAGTTGTACAGGTTTTTCAGGTAGAGAAGATGGGCCGTCTGGAAATAGGGAAAGCTCTTCAGCAGCTCGTCAAGCTCTGCCAGGGTCTCTTTGTCCAGGGAACCCGGATCATTGACATAGGATATGAAATCATCTTTCCTCATGATCGTGGTTA
>CAZYQV010000528.1:0-3217 GCA_964649775.1 uncultured Rikenellaceae bacterium | reverse complement strand
AGGAACAGGAACAACACTGCTCTTCTGTTCATCCACAGTAAAAACCGTTCTTTCTCAAAATACACTCCTGTCTTCATTTCTCTGATTTTTTTATGTTACACCCTGTTTCACAAACTCCTTTTGAATAAGTTCATATTCCCGTTGATCTCTTTCTCCCTGCTGAAAGGCACACCTCTGCCACACCGGGAACAACCTGTGAATGGCTTGCAGTATATACAATATAACAGAAAAATCCCGATGTTGCGGCTCTTACTCATAAGCAAAGATAATGATTTCTCAAAGCAGCCGCTCGTGGGATCCGCACCCTTTCGGATCAAAGAATATTCCCGTTCCTTAAATTATTCTTTTCTTTTGCTTCAGTAAATCGACAGAGAATTATTCTTATTTTTGTTTCACCAGGAGTTTTTTATCCCTAATGATCCTGTCCGGACAATCACGGACAGTGATACCAGTCATGTGCTTTCAAGGATATGCCGGGTTTAATTACGGGGATATCACTGTATAAATTGATCTCTTTTAACTGATATTCATTTAATAGCTGTTTAATGAAAACTTTAATCCCTGTAGAAAAGGTCGTTCCGGAAAAGAACCTCATCATCTTTTCTCCCCATTATGACGATGTGCCTCTCACCTTTGGCGGTTTTCTGGATGCGCTGGTATCAAACCATCTGGCTGACAACAAGAACATCAGGATCATACAGGTCTTCAGTCTGTCCAATTACCAGAACGGCGACAAAGAGGGAAACCGCGACCTTTCCAGAAAAAGGATGCAATATGCCACGGGGATACGTCTGACAGAAGACCTCTCGTGCCTGGACGATCTCCTGGGCCATGCCAACTACACTTACGAACTGCGGGGGGAAAAAGAGTGCCTGCTCCGTGGAAAAAAGATGGTCACCATAGGCTCTTTCGAGTACCTGCCGGGCAGCATTGAAAGTTTTGATGAAAAGGACATTGAGATCAGCCGGACACTCACCAGATATGCAAAGGAGTTGCTTGTTCAGCCGGATACGGCCGTCCTGCTGCCGATGGCAATGAAAGAACACATTGATCATATGGTCCTGCGTGAAGGGATCATGAACGCAAAAAAGGAACTGAATGGCCGTATCCGCGCCACGATCTATGTGGGAGAAGATCTGCCCTATACCGGCCTGGCTGATGAAGATGACTGGAAAAAAGCGAACCTCTTCCTGAACGATCATCCCCACGAGCCGCTGGGATACGCCATTGACCTCCCCAGAAAACTGGAACGGCTCTCCACCCATTATGTCACACAGGTGGAAGAGAGCTATTTCGTGGGAATGAAAAACAGGGCCACACAGTTGCAAAAGGAATACAACACGACACAGGCTGTGGAGCAGATGTACCGTCTGCGCTGAGAAAGAGCGTTCCTGCCTTATGTTCTCCCGGCCCGGACAACCCGGACGGCAGTATCAGAACCTTTCCGTATGCAGACTCATATCGTCTTCCGGTAACGCCACACCGCCAGGGAGAGGGCCGTGACCGCATAGCCGCTCATAGCGGCAAATTCGGGCAGGATATCACGGAACCCCGATCCTTTCAGCAGGACCATCCGGATCACCCGCATGAAATAGGCAAAAGGGTTGAGGTAGTTGATCTTCTGAGCCCACTCCGGCATGCTCTCGGCCGGCGTGAAGAGTCCGCTCATCATCAGGAACACCAGCATGAAGAAAAAGTACATGAACAACAACTGTTGCTGGGTGCGGGAAATGGCTGCCAGGAACAGACCGATGCCCATCACTGCCAGAAGATAAACGGAGGTGAAAAGGAAGAGCACCAGCAGACTGCCCCGCACCGGCACGCCGAACAGGATCCAGCCTGCCGTCAGCCCGAAAGCCAGCTCCCCCAGGGCGATGAGCCAGAAAGGGATCAGCTTTCCCGGAATGAAATGGATCCTTTTGATGGGCGTCACATTGATCTGCTCGATGTTGCCAACCTCTTTCTCCCGTACCAGGCTGATGGCCGAGAGGAACATGCCCATGATGGTCACCAGGATCACCAGGATGCCGGGCAGCATGTAATGCTTGTAGTTCAGCTCAGGGTTATACCAGTAACGGGGAAGGATGCTTATCTGACGGAGTCCGTCGCCTCCCTTTCCAGGGAAACGGGCGGTGAGCCACCCTCTGTGATGGTCTGCGATGATCCGGGAGGTATACTGGTTGATGATCCCTGCCGCCATGCCGTTCACGGCATCCAGCCTGAGCTGTACGCTGCTGTTCTGTCCCCGCAACAGGGTACGTTCACACTCCCGCGGGATCTCCAGCACGGCATCTGCACGATCATCGAGGAGAGCCGCATCGGCCTTTCCTCCGTCCGCCGGGATGACCGTGACATGGTACATCCTCTGCCCGGCCAGCCTGGCCGACAGGCCCCGCGAGTATTCGCTGTTGTCGCGGTCGACCACCAGCAGGTCGATGTGCTTCACCTCCATCGTCGCCGCATACACCAGGATGAGCAACTGCACCAGCGGCACCACAAAGATCATCGGCAGCATCATCCTGTTGCGGAAGATCTGCAAAAACTCTTTCTGTATGATGATCCATATCGTTCTCACCGGACAAAGTATTTATTCCAGACGGATGGTGAACTTCTTCATGCTGACACCCAGGAACACCAGCGTCATCCCCAGCAGGATCAGCGTCTCTTTCCAGATGAACAGGAAGCCGGCACCTTTCAGCATAATGCTTTTGAGGATCACAATAAACCACCGTGCCGGCATGAGCACGGTCACCCACTGCAGCACCACCGGCATGTCCTCGATGGGGTAGATGAATCCGGAGAGCAGGACGGTGGGCAGCAGGAGGACAAAAAAACTGAAGAACATCGCTTCCATCTGGGTGTTGCTCATGGTCGAAAAAAGGATGCCCAGGATGAGGGCCAGCAGGATGAACAGTACCACCTCACCCATCAGCAACAGCATGCTCCCTTTCAGGGGGACACCAAAGATCACACCTCCCAGCGCCAGGATGATCACGGCATCGATGAAGGCGATGACCACATAAGGGGCCACCTTGCCCAGAATGATCTGCAGGGGATGGAGGGGCGACACCAGCAGGGTCTCCATGGTACCCGTCTCTTTCTCGCGGGCAATGGAGATAGAGGTCATCATGGCCGAGATAAGCATCAGGATCATGGCGATGGTCCCCGGGACAAACATAAAAGCACCCTTCAGCTCAGGGTTGAATTCCATTCTGGT
>CAZYQV010000527.1:0-4924 GCA_964649775.1 uncultured Rikenellaceae bacterium | reverse complement strand
ACAAAGGAGCCGCAGGCGGATGCAGAGGGATGGATCCCCCTTTTCAACGGCAAAGATCTTGAGGGATGGTTCGTGCGTGGCGAAGCCCGCTGGAAAGTGGTGGACGGTGTGCTGACGGGAGAAACAGAGGGAGGACAGGGTCATCTCTACAGTGAAGCGGTGGCCGGCGACCTGGAGGTGAAAGGGATGTTCCGTCTCGTCAACCTGGGTGGAGGTGCCAACAGCGGCCTCTATTTCCGGGCCAACCCGCCGGAAGACAACCCAGAAGGATTCCCCCACGGCTACGAAGCACAGATATGCAACAACCAGAAAGCCTTCACCGGATGGCTCTGGAAACCCGGCACCCCCACCGGCCCTGCCACAAAACTGCTCACCAAAGACGGGGAATGGTTCCCCATGCGCGTGCGGGCCGTGGGCGACTCCATCAGGATATGGGTCAAAGATCAACTGGTCATGACCTACAGGGATGATGAATACAAAAAAGGCCATTTTGCCATCCAGTGCCACAACAAAGGCATGCGCATCGAGGCAAAAGACCTTCATTACCGCAACCTCTCCGCAAAATAGAAACTACGTAGCTAACTACGTAGTATACTACGTAGTTATACATTCATATATAATTATGTATCTGTTTATTACAAGACTCCTTGATTCGTAGTTAAAAACTACTTATTATAAACCGCATTTTTTATACAGCATAAACCCCTGATATTTCCGTTTTTGCTGAGCGGCATCTTTCTTACCTCTCCGGCATGAAACCGGAGAAGCAAAACGCTGCGCAGCAATGTTGTGACGGCGTATCACAACAGGGCCTAAACAGGCTCCCCGGTCATTTTTGCCGCCGGGAAACATCCAATCTGTTAAATAATAACCATAAAAATGATCCGAATTATCGAAAAATGACATATCTGTCACTATATCAGTACTTAACAAATCACCCCCTCCCTGTTCGTTCAGTTGCAACATCAATATTTTTTAAGAATAAATCAAAATAATACTATCATGTTTCAAAAAAAAGTAATATTTTTGCATCAACGAAGAATAGTTGTCTTAAATATCTAATTAATCTAAAATCCTTAAATTATGAAAAGAATGAAAGTTTATTTTACAGGTCTTGCTATAGTGGCCATCCTTGGTGTCATGGCAGTATCCTGTGGAAAAGATGAAACCCCGGCACCCACCGTTGAGATCAGTTTCAGTGTAGACGGTTATAAGGTTGCTTTCCAGGCATTAGCCACCAATGCTACTTCCTATGCATGGGACTTCGGTGACGGAGAGACCAGCACCGAACAGAATCCCATCCATACTTATGCTATGTCAGGGAAATATAACGTTAAAGTGACTGCCACAGGTGAAGGTGGAACAGCAGAAGCCTCAAAAGAAGTTGAGATCGCTGCTTCCAAGCACGAAATGCTCACCGGCGGAAAAGCTGCCGCCGACGGCAAATCCTGGCAGTTCAGCCAGCAGGCAGGTGAAGGTGATGCTGTCCTGAAAGCCACCGAAGGGCTGGATGACATCGACCAGCCGATCCCCAGCGGGATGCTCGGACTGATCGGTATCCCGAGTGAATATCAAGACGAGTTCATCTTCCACTTCGACGGTAAATACAGTCATGTCACCGCCGACGACAGTGTCATCGTGGATGCCGTATATGCAGTCCTTAATCAATTGCCTTTCACGCCTTCTGCTGAAGATGCTGTGGGAAAAACCCCCTTCACCGTTGGTAAAAAAGCCACTTTCACACTGGAAGAGGGCGTAGACCTGACCCTGCCCGTGACCAGCGACGAACATCCCGACAGTACCTGGAGCGTTACCTGGAGCGGCGTGGATGTGTTTGAGATCAAGAATGGCGACGACAGCGAAAACGAATTCTTCGGCCTCCTCGACTTCACACGCAAATACCTGCTCTTCAATATCTCTACCGAAAGCATGCAGGTGGGTATGTTCATCTCCGGAACGAGTGGAAAAAAAGCCAACTATCCTTCCCACATCATCAAGATGACTTTCGTGCCCAAAGCCGACTAAGCCAAAGGAGCAAAATATTTTCAGGAAAAAAGCCACGCAGATTTGCGTGGCTTTTTTTATTACGACACAACATCCTGCGTCTCACCTGCCAGGCCCTTTTCCCGTTGCCGGCCGTCACTCGATTATTCTTATCTTTGTTAAAAGCCTTAAATTTCCAGTTATGATAAAACGATTTCTCCTTTTACCGCTGATCTTTCTGCTGCTCTCTGCCTGTACCCGCAAAGAGGCGGACACGTCCTCTTTTCTGCAGATCAATATCTTTCCTTATGCCGGTGAGCACACCCACGGCTCGACGGTGGCGGAGCTGCCCGACGGCTCCCTGCTGGCCGCCTGGTTCCAGGGCCACGGCGAGCGGTGGGCCGACGACGTGCGCATCATGGGTGCCCGTCTGCGCGCCGGCGACACGGCATGGAGCGAGCCTTTCCTGATGGCCGACGTGCCGGATTTCCCCGATATCAACCCCGCTCTTTTCCTCGACCGCGACCAGCGTCTCTGGCTGTTCTGGTATACCGTCCTGGCCAACCAGTGGAGCACCTCCTTTTTAAGATACCGTATCAGCACCGACTACCTGGGCGACGGTCCGCCACACTGGCAGTGGCAGCAGACCCTCTTTGTGAAGCCCGGCGACAAGACCGAACGCGGCATCCGTCCCGGCGACCGTTTTGTACGGTCGGTAGAAGAACAGGTAGATGCTTTTGGGGAGATGGTCCGCAACAGCCGCGGCGAGGACTCACAGCTTTACCAGATGTGGAAAGCCTGGAAAAAGGACCTTCTTTACAAGGCACGGGGGGAGGACTTCATTCGAAAAGGTTATTATATCACGGCCCGCGGCGAACGCATAGACACGTTGCTGGGCTATCCCCGTTTCCGGCGCATGGGCTGGCAGACCAAGAACAAGGCGGTGCAGCTGGAGAGCGGCCGCATCCTCCTGCCCCTCTATTCCGACGGGTTCGACTTCTCGCTGATGGCCTTCACCGACGACGAAGGCAAGCACTGGCAGTTCTCCACGCCGCTGGTGGCTCCCGGCGCCGTGCAGCCCTCCATTGCCATCAAACACGACGGCACCCTGGCCGCCTACATGCGCGACAACGGTCCTCCGCCACAGCGTCTCATGTACAGCGAGTCGGCCGACAGCGGCAGGACATGGTCGCCGGTAAGTGACTCGCAGCTGCCCAACCCCGGCTCGGGCGCCGACATCGTCACCCTACGCAACGGCCACTGGGTGCTGGCCTGCAACGACACCGAAGAGGGGCGTCACCGTCTCGCCGTACTCCTCTCCACCGACGAGGGCCGCAGCTGGCCCTGGAAACGCTACCTGGAAAACGACCCGTCAGGAGAACAGCTGTCGGCCGCTTATCCTGCCATTATCGAAGGGGAAAACGGGATCATCCATATCACATACAGCTACAGCCGCGAAGACAAAAGAGGAGAGCCCCACGAGACCATCCGTTATGCCCGCATCACCGAAGAATGGATCAAAGGAACGATGGACGTTGAACGCTGAAGGATGATCCGTCGATCATCGTTCATCTTTCTCCAGTTCCTCCAGGATCCCTGAGAGTTCTTTATACAGCAAAGGGGCCGTTTCGGGACCGAGAGAGTTCTCCTCCCCATAGGGCGCTTTCTTCCTCCCGTAAGTATAAGGAGCTTCTTCGTCCCACTGGCTTTTGGGAATGATGTAGCCGATCTCGTCGTTGGCCAGGCCCATCACGAACTTGTATCTCCCCGGCATCAGCTCCCGCAGGGGCGGTGTCTCCACCGGCGTGATATCGAAGTCGCGGCCCTCCGGCGCCTCCACGCCGCCGTTGACGATCTCGGGGTAGATCTCGCCCGGCACGGCCAGGAAGGTGGCGGGTCCCAGGGTGAAGGCAGCCACCTCCGAGCGTTTCTTGAACCATCCGGCCATGCCGAAGTCGAGCACGCCCAGCACGGCACCCAGGCGGAACATCTTGTTGTCCACCGGCAGCCTGATCGTCTTTGCACGTAAAGAGAGGGTGGTCTGCCTGACCGTATCGCCCCGGGAGAGCGCTTCCAGAGCCAACATTGCCAACTTCTGTCCTTCAGCCCGGGCCTTGTCGAAGGTGGGCTCCACATAGACGGTATCCCGGAAAGGGTCTTTCACGGGCTGGCTGCCACGCGTGGTCATCAGTCCTCCCACCGCCCCCGGCAGGAATAGCGCCGTGCCGCCGAGACCTCTCCGCACCAGGGTGTCGCCGTCATATACCCCTTCCTCAACATATTTGCGCCAGTAATGGGGGAAGTCGGAGGTGATCAGCAGGTTGTCCGACCAGAGGGTCTCGGCATGGTTGCCCCACGAGAGGATCGTCCCCAGCGTGGTGCCGTTCTCCGCATCCACTGCCTGCATCATCCGCAGACCGGCATCCAGGACGATGGGGTCGCGCGTGTCCATGAGCAGCTCTTCGGCGCCGCGGGGGTCTTCGGCAAGGATGAAGTAAGCCGGTCGTAGCGCCGATACCGCCTCATGCACGGCCGCCACGATCTGCTCTTTCACATACTGTCGCATCTGCGGGTCGATGCCGTTGCGGTACTCGCTCTCACCCCACAGCCCCAGCAGGTCGAAGCTCTCGTGGTCGTGCGTGCTCTCGATGATGACATAATCCACACTGTCGGCCGCCGCGATCATACCGCGCGCCTCCACGATATCGTCATGACCGAAACCGATGGCGTCGAGCACCACCACCGCCAGACGGGTGGTACCATCGTCGAGCACCATGGCCCGCGCCCATACATCGTCGTGCACACCGTTGGCAGCCCTGCGGTTGTCAAAGCCGGCGATCCAGTAGGCATCGAACTTGCCATTGTGGCTGTTGTCGTGATAGACATCCCCTTTCTCCGGCTCATACTTGGCGTTGTGGTCCACATCTTCCCAGGTGTCCAC
>CAZYQV010000526.1:0-7810 GCA_964649775.1 uncultured Rikenellaceae bacterium | reverse complement strand
GTCATCAACTCTTTCTTCGGCACCAACCAGCTGTCGCAGTTCATGGACCAGACCAACCCTCTGGCCGAGATGACCCACAAACGCCGTCTCTCTGCCCTGGGGCCCGGCGGGCTGTCGCGTGAACGTGCCGGCTTCGAGGTGCGTGACGTGCACTATACCCACTACGGCCGTCTCTGTCCTATAGAGACGCCCGAAGGTCCCAACATCGGACTGATCTCGTCGCTCTGTGTGTATGCCAAGATCAACGAACTGGGGTTCATCGAGACCCCTTACCGTAAGGTGGAGGTGGGGCGTGTCGACCTGAGCAACGACGCTGTCGTATACCTCAGCGCCGAAGAGGAGGAGAACAAGGTGATCGCCCAGGCCAACGCTCCGTACGACGAGGAAGGCAAGTTCGTCAACCAGCGGGTGAAAGCCCGTTATGAGGGGGACTTCCCCTTTGAGGATGCTACCAAGGTAGACCTCATGGACGTGGCGCCCAACCAGATCGCCTCGGTGGCCGCCTCGCTGATACCCTTCCTCGAACACGACGATGCCAACAGGGCCCTCATGGGCTCCAACATGATGCGCCAGGCCGTGCCCCTGCTGCGTCCCGAAGCCCCCATCGTGGGTACCGGAATCGAAGAGGTGGTGGCACACGATTCACGCATGCTCTACATCGCCGAAGGCGACGGCATCGTCGAATATGTCGACTCCGAGAAGATCGTCATTCGTTACTCGCGCAGCGATGAGGAG
Source organism: uncultured Rikenellaceae bacterium (assembly GCA_964649775.1). Taxonomy (GTDB): domain Bacteria; phylum Bacteroidota; class Bacteroidia; order Bacteroidales; family VadinHA17; genus DRPN01. Next base: position 7,075 of record CAZYQV010000526.1, on the reverse strand, counting down.
AAATTCATCAGCTTCGACGACGACGTCAGGGAATATCATTTGACCAAGTTCCGCAAGACCAACCAGAACACCTGTGTTAACATAAAACCGGTCGTCCGCAAAGGCGACAAGGTGGTGAAAGGCCAGGTGCTCACCGAAGGCTACGGCACCGTAGACGGCGAGCTGGCCCTCGGCCGTAACCTGAAAGTGGCTTTCATGCCCTGGAAAGGATACAACTTCGAGGATGCCATCGTCATCTCCGAGAACGTCGTACGCAACGACATCTTCACATCCATCCATATCGACGAATATGTGCTGGAGGTACGCGATACCAAGAGGGGACTGGAAGAGCTCACCTCCGATATACCCAATGTGAGCGAGGAAGCTACCAAGAACCTCGACGAGAACGGTCTGATACGTATCGGCGCCCATGTGAAGCCGGGCGATATCCTCATCGGTAAGATCACCCCGAAAGGGGAGTCGGATCCTTCGCCGGAGGAAAAACTGCTGCGTGCCATCTTCGGCGACAAAGCAGGCGACGTGAAAGACGCTTCCCTCAAAGCCGGTCCCTCCCTCTCGGGTGTGGTGATCGACAAGAAGCTCTTCGCCCGGGCCAACAAAGAACGCAACAAACGCTCCCTCGACAAGCCCATCCTCGAGAAACTCGAGCAGGAGTTTGAGAAAAAGGCTGCCGAGCTGCGCAACAAGCTCATCGACAAGCTCTTCGTCCTGGTCAACGGCAAGGCCTCGCAGGGGGTCAAGAACAACTACAACGAGGACCTGATCCCCAAGGGGACCAAGTTCACACTCCGGCAGTTGCAGACCATCGATTTCCTCAGCGTCAACCCCAACAAGTGGACGACGGACAAGAAAAAGAACGAGCAGATCAAGACGATCCTGCACAACTACCTCACCAAGTACAAGGAGATCGACGGCTATTACAAGCGGCTCAAGTACAACCAGAGCATCGGCGACGAGCTTCCCGCCGGCATCATCAAGCTGGCCAAGGTGTACATCGCCCAGAAACGCAAGATCAAGGTGGGGGACAAGATGGCCGGCCGTCACGGCAACAAAGGTATCGTGGCACGTATCGTCCGTGCCGAGGACATGCCTTTCCTCGAGGACGGCACGCCGGTGGACATCGTCCTCAACCCGCTGGGGGTGCCCTCGCGTATGAACCTGGGACAGATCTACGAGACCGTCCTGGGCTGGGCCGGCGAGAAACTGGGCGTCAAGTTCTCCTCTCCTATCTTCGACGGTGCCACGCTGGAGCAGATCACCGAATATACCAGGAAGGCGGAACTGCCCGACTACGGCGTTACCCACCTCTACGACGGCGGCACAGGCGAGCGTTTTGACCAGCCGGCCACCGTGGGGATCATCTACATGCTCAAGCTGGGACACCTCGTCGACGACAAGATGCATGCCCGTTCCATCGGTCCTTATTCGCTCATCACACAACAGCCCCTCGGTGGCAAGGCCCAGTTCGGCGGCCAGCGTTTCGGGGAGATGGAGGTGTGGGCCCTCGAAGCTTTCGGGGCTGCCAATATCCTCCAGGAGGTGATGACCGTCAAGTCGGACGATGTACAGGGACGCGCACGTACCTACGAGTCGATCGTCAAAGGGGAGAACATGCCCAAACCGGGTATCCCCGAGTCGCTCAACGTGCTGCTGCACGAGCTGAAAGGTCTGGCCCTCAGCGTCAAGCTCGAGTAAGAGTGGCCCTTCCTTAGGTTAAGAACAGGAGTTGTAAATAATAATTTTTTCAAATATGTCATTTAGAAAAGATACAAAAGTAAGTTCCGATTTTTCCAGGGTCACCATCGGCCTGGCATCGCCCGAAGAGATCCTGGAACAGTCGCACGGTGAAGTCCTCAAGCCCGAGACCATCAACTACCGGACCTACAAGCCCGAGCGTGACGGTCTCTTCTGTGAGAGGATCTTCGGACCCGTGAGGGACTATGAATGTCATTGCGGCAAATACAAGGGCATCCGCTACAAGGGGATCGTCTGCGACCGCTGCGGTGTGGAGGTGACAGAGAAGAAGGTGAGAAGGGAGCGCATGGGACACATCAACCTGGTGGTGCCCGTGGCACATATCTGGTATTTCCGCTCCATGCCCAACAAGATAGGTTATCTGCTGGGACTGCCCACCAAAAAGCTTGACTCGATCATTTATTATGAGCGTTACGTGGTGATCAACCCGGGCATCATGGAGAAGGAGGGGATCAACTACATGGATTTCCTCACCGAGGAGGAGTACCTCAACATCCTGGATACCCTGCCTAAGGAGAACCAGTACCTCGAGGACGACCATCCGGACAAGTTCATTGCCGATATGGGCGGGGTGGCCCTCTACAAGCTGCTCTCGCGTCTCGACCTCGACGAGCTCTCTTACACGCTGCGCGACAAGGCCAGCCATGAGACCTCCCAGCAGCGCAAGAACGAAGCCCTCAAGCGTCTGCAGGTGGTGGAGGCCTTCCGCGCCTCGAAAGAGATCAACCGTCCCGAGTGGATGATCATCAAGGTGGTACCCGTCATCCCGCCCGACCTGCGGCCGCTGGTGCCCCTCGACGGCGGACGTTTTGCCACGTCCGACCTCAACGACCTCTACCGGCGTGTGATCATCCGCAACAACCGTCTGAAGAGACTCATAGAGATCAAAGCTCCCGAGGTGATCCTCCGCAACGAGAAGAGGATGCTGCAGGAGGCCGTCGACTCGCTCTTCGACAACTCAAGGAAATCCAATGTGGTGAAGACGGAGAACAACCGCCCGCTGAAGTCGCTCAGCGACAGCCTCAAGGGCAAGCAGGGGCGTTTCCGTCAGAACCTGCTGGGGAAACGTGTCGACTACTCGGCCCGTTCGGTGATCGTCGCAGGTCCCGAGCTGCAGATGCACGAGTGCGGCCTGCCCAAAGATATGGCCGCCGAGCTGTACAAACCCTTCATCATCCGCAAGCTCATCGAGCGCGGTATCGTCAAGACGGTCAAGTCGGCCAAGAAGATCGTCGACCGCAAGGATCCCGTGGTGTGGGACATCCTGGAGAACGTCCTGAAAGGCCATCCCGTGCTGCTCAACCGTGCTCCCACGCTGCACCGCCTGGGCATACAGGCTTTCCAGCCCAAGCTCATCGAGGGCAAGGCCATTCAGCTGCATCCCCTGGCATGTACAGGGTTCAACGCCGACTTCGACGGTGACCAGATGGCTGTGCACCTGCCCCTGGGCAATGCCGCCATCCTCGAGGCACAGCTCCTCATGCTGGCCTCGCACAACATCCTCAACCCCGCCAACGGCGCCCCCATCACCGTGCCCTCGCAGGACATGGTCCTCGGCCTCTATTACATCACCAAGGCCAAGAAGAGTACCGCCAAAGAGAAAGTGCCGGGAGAGGGCATGAGCTTCTACTCCCCCGAAGAGGTGATCATCGCCTACAACGAGAAAAAGGTTGACCTCCACGCGGTCATCAAAGTGCGTGTCGACGATATGGAGAACGGCCAGCCGGTGAAAAGGATCGTGGAGACCACCGTCGGCCGTGTGCTCTTCAACGAGGTGGTGCCCAGAGAGATGGGCTTCATCAATACGGTGCTGACGAAGAAGTCGCTGCGCGACATCATCGGCACGGTGCTGAAAAAGACCGGTACGGCCAAGGCGGCCCGCTTCCTCGACGACATCAAGGCGATGGGGTATGAGATGGCTTTCCGTGGCGGACTCTCCTTCAACCTGGGAGATGTGATCGTCCCCGAGGAGAAAGAGAAATTCATCGAAGAGGGATACAAACAGGTGGAAGAGGTGCTGAACAACTACAACATGGGTTTCATCACCAACAACGAACGTTACAACCAGATCATCGATATCTGGACACATACCAACGCCCGTCTCACGCAGGCACTCATGAAACGTCTCTCGGGAGACAAGAACGGTTTCAACCCCGTCTTCATGATGCTCGACTCCGGCGCCCGGGGCTCGAAAGAGCAGATACGTCAGCTCTCCGGCATGCGGGGACTGATGGCCAAGCCCCAGAAATCCGGTGCCACCGGCTCGGAGATCATCGAGAACCCGATCCTCTCCAACTTCAAGGAAGGGCTCTCCGTCCTGGAGTACTTCATCTCGACGCACGGTGCCCGCAAGGGTCTTGCCGATACGGCCCTGAAGACGGCCGACGCCGGTTACCTGACGCGTCGTCTGGTGGATGTGTCGCAGGATGTGGTGATCACCGAGGACGACTGCGGCACGCTGCGCGGCCTGGTGGCTACCGCCATCAAGAAGAACGAGGAGGTCGTGGAGACCCTCTACGACAGGATCCTGGGACGTACCACCGTGCATGATGTGTATCATCCCCAGACGGGCGAGTTGCTTATCGGTGCAGGCGAGGAGATCACCGAGGAGATCGCCGGGAAGATCGAAGAGTCTCCCATCGAACAGGTGGAGATACGCTCGGTGCTCACCTGCGAGTCGAAAAGAGGTGTGTGTGCCAAGTGTTACGGCCGTAACCTGGCCACCGGAAAAATGGTGCAGATAGGTGAGGCTGTAGGCGTTATCGCTGCACAGTCGATCGGAGAACCCGGCACCCAGCTGACACTGCGTACCTTCCACGTGGGGGGTACTGCCTCCAATATTACGGCCGAATCGAGCATCATCGCCAAATATGACGGGAAGCTGGAGATCGACGACCTGCGGGCCGTAGAGAAGAAGGATGAGACAGGTAAAAAAGTATCCATCGTCATCGGTCGTCTCGGCGAACTGAAGGTGGTGGATGTGAACACCGGCATCGCCCTCTCCACCCATGCCGTGCCTTACGGCTCGACACTTTACTTCAAGCCGGGCGACAAGGTGAAGAAAGGCGATCTCATCTGTGAGTGGGATCCGTACAACGCCGTGATCATCTCCGAGATCGAAGGGGAGGTACATTTTGAGAACCTCTCCGAAGGCCAGACCTATCATGCCGAGATCGACGAGCAGACAGGCTTCCGTGAGAAGGTGATCATCGAGACGCGTGACAAGACGAAGAACCCGATGGTGCGCATCGTGGACACGAAGACGGGTGAGGAGAAATCCTACAACCTGCCCGTGGGTGCCCACATCATGCACGAGGAGGGTGACAAGGTGAATGCCGGCGACGTGCTGGTGAAGATACCGCGTGCCGTAGGTAAATCGGGCGACATCACCGGCGGTCTGCCGCGTGTCACCGAGCTCTTCGAGGCACGTAACCCCTCCAACCCGGCCGTGGTCTCCGAGATCGACGGGGAGGTCACCTTCGGCAAGATCAAGCGCGGCAACCGCGAGATCATTGTCAAGTCGCGTACCGGCGAGGTGAAGAAATACCTGGTGCCCCTCTCCAAGCAGATACTGGTGCAGGAGAACGACTATGTGCGTGCAGGCACACCCCTCTCCGACGGGGCCATCACCCCCGAGGACATCCTCGCCATCAAAGGGCCTACGGAGGTGCAGGAGTACATCGTCAACGAGGTGCAGGAGGTATACCGTCTGCAGGGTGTGAAGATCAACGACAAGCACTTCGAGATCATCGTGCGGCAGATGATGCGCAAGGTGGTCATCGAAGACCCGGGTGATACCAAGTTCCTCGAGAAACAGATCGTCGACAAGAACGAGTTCCGCGATGAGAACGACTGGATCTACAACAAGAAGATCGTGGTCGACCCGGGTGACTCGGAGCATCTCAAAGCCGGCCAGATCATCACGGCCCGCGAGCTGCGCGACGAGAACTCGATCCTCAAACGCCGCGACCTGAAGCTGGTGGAGGCACGCGATGCCATCCCCGCCACGTCGAGCCAGGTGCTGCAGGGGATCACCCGCGCCGCCCTCCAGACCAAGAGCTTTATCTCGGCAGCCTCCTTCCAGGAGACCACCAAGGTGCTCAACGAAGCTGCCATCAGCGGCAAGGTGGACCACCTCGAAGGCCTCAAGGAGAACGTCATCGTCGGTCATCTCATCCCTGCCGGCACAGGCGTGCGTAAGTACGACAAGCTGATCGTGGGATCGAAAGAGGAGTACGAAGCCTTGCTGGCCGGCAAGGAGAAGAATGAGGATGCCGTAGAAGAAGAGGAAGAAACCAAATAAATATTTCAGCCATGGACGACAAGAAGAAACAGAACCAGATCAATGTTGAACTGAATGAGGAGGTGGCCCAGGGGATCTATTCCAACCTGGCGATCATCACCCACTCCAGTGCCGAGTTCGTGCTCGACTTCGTGCGGGTGATGCCCGGCGTACCCAAAGCCAAGGTGCAGTCGCGCATCATCCTGACACCGGAACATGCCAAACGGCTGCTGCTGGCACTGCAGGACAACATTGCCAAGTATGAGACCGTCCATGGCAAGATCAAGGATGTACAGGGCGGCGGCCCGGTGATGCCGATGAACTTCGGCGGGCCGACAGCCCAGGCATAGCATAAAAAAACCTCCCGCGGGAGGTTTTTTTATGCCCGAAGCTTGAGGCTCGAAGCTCGAATAAATGATATCTCTCAATCTCCAACTGTGAACTAATTACTAACTTTAGGCACTTATAACTTTAGTCACTTGTAACTTTAGTCACTTGTAACTTTAGTCACTTGTAACTTTAGTCACTTATAACTTTTTTTATGGATATCGTGATTTTGCTTTCCGTTGTCCCCGACACCACGGTGCGGGTGGAGCTCTCGGAGGAGGGTGTTCCGGAGCTGAGCCGGGTGCCTTGGGTGATCAACCCGTGGGATGAGCTGGCCCTGACAAGGGCGCTGGAGCTGAAAGACAATCCTGCCACAGGGGTGGAGAAGGTGATGGTGGTACATGCCGGTCCGCCGGAGCACGATGCCGTCTTGCGCAAGGCGCTGGCCATGGGGGCTACGGAGGCCATACGTGTAGACGGCATGCCCCGTGATGCTTGGGGGGCAGCTACGATGCTGGCAGCATACCTGAAAGACGACCCTGATACACTGATCCTCGCAGGGGTGGAGTCGAGCGACTACAACGGGGCGGCCACCGGCCTGCTGACAGCGGAGCTGCTGGGCATACCTTCCGTGGCTGCCGTATCAGCACTGGAGATAACAGGAGAGACGGTCACCGTCGTACGGGAGCTGGAAGGAGCAAAGGAGAAACT
>CAZYQV010000525.1:0-2864 GCA_964649775.1 uncultured Rikenellaceae bacterium | reverse complement strand
ATACCTGCCAGGGCCAGACGGGCCTCGATGAACCTGGGGTTGAGACGTTCGGCCATCAGATAATCGTTCTCGGCCGCACTGTTGTTCTCCAGCATCTCGTTGGCGCGGCCCCGGAGATAGTAGTTCATGGCATCTTTCCGGATGTTGAGCAGGGCATCGGCAGCTTTCAATGCCTCATCATATTTCCCGAGGGCCAGCAGGGAGGTGATCTTGACATGGTAGGGAGCTACCGGTTTCTTGATGAGAGAGATGGCTTTGTCCAGCATCTTGACCGCTTCTTCATATTGCCCGAGCTCGTACAAGAGATTGCCGGCATGATAGTAGATCATGCCGTCCTTGGTAAGAAAAACCAGGGTCCTTTTATAATCTTCCAGGGCCTTCTCCTTGTCTCCCAGGGTCTCATACACCTTTGCCCGGGCGATGTAAGCATCGGTATATTCGGGTTTCAGTTCGATGGCCTTGGAGAACTGCTCAATGGCATCCTGGTAGGATTTTTTTGCAAGAAACTCCTGTCCTGTCTTGTAATATTTCTTGGGGTTCTGGGCGTAAAGAGCAGTGAAAGACAATGCAAAAAGCATGAACAAACACAACAAAGCCTTCCGTTTCATAACGCAAAAGTTTTAATACAAATTTAATACTATCTCTTTATTATACGTTATAAAAAGGCAAATGTTGCAGAAAAAGTCTACCGGAAGGTTGCGTATGACGATGTATGTCAGCAGGTTGTGTCTGCTGTCCGGGAGAGATGCCGGGGTGTCTCCCTATTTTTTGTAAAAGAAGAACGTGCCCCCTTCGCTGTCCATCCCTGTGATATTGCCGAACTGAGGGCGGTCGAGATGGTTGCGCATCAGGGTGATGGTGACCTTTTTCACTACCTCCTGGACAGGGATGCAGGGTTTGGGATTGTCGGACAAAGCTCCGGCGATGGTCCGGGCAAAGAGGGATTCCTCGTTAGCCAGGTTGTATCCCGAGGCTGAAAAAAGCTGGTATGATCTTTTCTTGGCCGCCACGGGATCATCGCAGACCGGTTTGGTAGGGATCGAACGCATGGCCTGGAAAAAAGTGGGGCCCGACTCACAGGCGTCGGTGACCACCAGCACATGCTGCAGATGGTCAACCATCCTCTCCAGGTCTTTTTTCAGGGATTCCATCCTGTAATAGGTGGCTTCGTCGTCACGCTGGGCGTCCACGGGGATCCAGTAGCCGGTCTCATTGATGAATTTGCCATGGCCCGAATACCAGATGAGCAGGGAGTTGACGCCATTCTCTTTCAGCAGGGCCGGCAGGTCGGCAGAGAAAAATTTCTGCATTTCGCCTTTTTTCAGATCCTGTTTTATGATGATCTTGTCGATCTGGTATGAGGAGAGGGCCTCCTTCATCAGGCTAACGTCTTTCTGGGCTCCTGCCAGCGTGGAGAGGGAGAGGTAGTTGGTGTTCTGAATGAAAACCACCCACGTCTTGCCCATCGGGTTGGCTTCTCCCGTGAAGGGATGCAGAAAGAACAGAGATATGATCAGAAGGAAAATGCTCTTTTTCATGAGTGTGGTTTTTGGGTCCATTGTGGATAAAACAATATTTATTCCAAAATTAAGAAGTTATTGTGAAAAAAAGAAAAACCCCGGAGGAATACCGGGGTTTTTGTTGTTTCCCGGGAGGCGGCAGGTCATTCTCTTATCTGTCCGTCACCGTAGATAATGTACTTGGTGGTCGTCAGTTCGGTCAGTCCCATGGGGCCCCGAGCATGGAGCTTTTGTGTGCTGATGCCTATCTCGGCGCCGAAACCGAACTCATATCCGTCGGTGAAACGTGTGGAGGCATTCACATAGACGGCGGCAGCATCCACACGATTGAGGAATGTCTGTGCATGGCTGTAGTTCTCGGTGACGATGCTCTCGGAGTGACCTGTTCCGTATACGGAGATATGGTGGATGGCCTCGTCGAGTGACCCTACGGTCTTCACGGACAGGATCAGGTCGAGATACTCGGTGCCCCAGTCCTCTTCGGTGGCCGCCACGGCTGCCGGCCAGAGCTGTTGCACGGTCTCGTCGCCGCGTATCTCCACCCCTTTTTCTGCAAGGGCGCGGCATACTGCCGGGACGAAAGCCTCTGCGACCTCCCTGTGTACCAGGAGCGACTCGGCAGCGTTGCATACCCCCGGACGGTGGGTCTTGGCATTGACGGTGATGGCCACAGCCTTCTCCAGGTCGGCATGACTGTCCACATATACATGACAGTTCCCCACACCCGTCTCGATCACCGGCACCGAACTGTTCTCCACCACCGACCGTATCAGTCCCGCGCCACCGCGGGGAATGAGCAGGTCGAGATAGCGGTTGAGACGCATCATGGCCCGGGCACTCTCACGTGTCGTGTCTTCCACCACCTGCACCGCCGCTGCAGGAAAGTCACAGGCGAGAAGGGCTTCCTGCAGGATGGCCCGTATGGCCTGGTTGGAGTGGATGGCCTCCTTGCCGCCACGCAGCAGAGAGGCATTGCCCGTCTTCAGACAGAGGCCGAAAGCATCCACCGTGACGTTGGGCCGCGATTCATAGATGATGCCGATCACACCGATGGGTACCCGCTGCTTGCCGATCATCAGCCCGTTGGGCCTTTTGAACATCGTGATCACCTCTCCCACGGGATCCTGCAGTTGGGCTACCTCCAGCAACCCCTCGGCCATGGAGGAGATACGCTTCTCATCCAAAACCAAACGGTCGAGAAAAGCTCCTTTGATGTTGTTCTTTTTCGCCTCCTCCAGGTCTTTCCCGTTGGCCAGAAGGATATCTTCCTTTTTTTCCAGGATCAGCTCTGCCGCTTTCTGCAGAACCTCGTTCTTGGCCCCGGTGGATACCGTCCGCAGGAAT
>CAZYQV010000524.1:0-2670 GCA_964649775.1 uncultured Rikenellaceae bacterium | reverse complement strand
TAATGCTGGGTATAGCACTCGCGGAGGCCGGCCACCGCCGATCCTTTGGTGCCGTCCACCTGGATGGTGAGCAGGTCATCCCTTCTCACACGTGTGGCCCAGGTGGAGTTGAAGGTGGCAATAACCCCTCCTTCCAGCAGGAAAGTGGCATAGGCCGCATCGTCGGCTGTGCACCGGTAACGGTTGCCTTGCTCATCCACCCGCTCGGGGATGTGGGTAGCCCCGATGCAGGAGACCGCCTGCACCTCACCGATGATATTGTCCAGCACGTACCGCCAGTGGGGGAGCATGTCCATGATCATCCCGCCCCCCTCTTCTTTGCGGTAGTTCCACGAAGGACGCTGCGCCGGGACGGAGGTGCCTTCGAACACCCAGTAGCCGAACTGTCCCTGCACCGAGAGGATCTCGCCGAAGAAACCCGTCCCGATGAGGCGTTTCAGTTTGCGCAGACCGGGAAGCCACAGCTTGTCCTGGACGACGCCGTGTTTGACGCCCGCCCGCTCTGCAAGCGCATAGAGCTCCATGGCCGTCTCCGTACCCGTAGCGACCGGTTTTTCGCAGTAGATATGCTTGCCGGCAGCGATCGCCTTCCTGACCGCCTCCTCGCGGAGTCCCGTGATCTGGGCATCGAAGTAGACCGTATAGAAAGGATCAGCCAGCACCTCGTCAAGACGGGTGGAGACACGCTCCACACCCGACATCTCCTTCAGTTTCTCCAGCTTGGCAGCATTCCTCCCCACCAGCACAGGCACCGGCATGATCACCTCGCCGGGGCCCAGCACCACCCCTCCCTGCCGGATGATGGCAACGATCGACCGCATCAGGTGCTGGTTCGTGCCCATACGGCCGGTGACGCCGTTCATGATGATCCCAACTTCATGGATTTTCATTTTCTTCACGTATTTCTATGGTTAACTATGCATGTTCAAGATAAGCTTTTTTGATCTTCCGGAGGAACACCTCCTGATCTCCGGCCCAGAAACGGTTCGAAAAGATCTCCACCTCATGGTACCCGGTGAAGCCCGCCTCCTCCACCCGGCGTCTGATACGGCGCAGGGGGATACAACCTTCACCCATGAGCCCCCGGTCGTTGAGCATGTCGTTGGTGGGGGAGAGCCAGTCGCATATATGGAAGGCAAAGAGGTTGCCGTTCCTGCCGCAGCGGGCGATCTCCTGCTCCAGCGCCGGATCCCACCAGAGATGGTATACGTCCACCGCCACGCCTGTCCAGGGTGACCCGAAATACTCAGCCAGCTCGTTCGCCTGTGCCAGCGTGTTGACAGCCGAACGGGTGTCGGCATACATGGGATGTAAAGGCTCTATGGCCAGCTTCACCTGCGCCCTTTCCGCCTCGGGCAGGAGCACCTCCAGGGCCTCGCGTATCTGTGAGCGCGACTCTTCCAGCGGTTGTGCCGGGTCAGCCCCCGGCACGATGACCAGCATAGGAGCCCCCAGCAGGGCGGCCTCCCTGATGGCCTTCCTGTTCTCTTCGAGGGCGGACTCCCTTTTCTCCCGCGATACCGACGGAAAAAAACCTCCCCGCACCAGGGAGACGATCTCCAGCCCCTGCGAGCGTATCCAGGCACCCGTCTTTGCCACATCCCTGCCGGCAAGCGCCTCGCGCCAGACGGAGAGCGCCGGCACCCCTTCCGCAGCATACCGCTCCACAGCCGTTTTTATGTCCCAAGGTTTGGTGGTGATGGTGTGTATGCAGAGACGGGAGAGATCTTTTATTTTGCCGGTGGTCATGACAAGAGATTAAAAAAGGTATAATACGGTCCGCCGGTGATGACCCGCTGCAGGTAGAGCATCACCTCGCGGGCATGATAGTCGCCCCACATGCTCGACTCGCCGCGGGGGATACGGCTGCCGGCAGGGATGTGGTCCCAGCCGTTGGGCCGGTGGTACACCGAGTGAAGGATCAGCCCCTGGTGACGGGCGTCCGTGCTCAGGTAAGGCTCGTCCAGAAGGGTGCGGGCCACGGTAAGCCCTGCCTGCCAGTAGCGCCGGCCCTTCTCCTCCTCGCCTTTGTCCTGCAGATAATGTCCCAAGCGCAGCAGTCCCTGCGCAGCGATAGACGCCGCCGAGCTGTCGACAGGCTCGTGATCGTTGAAAGGATCAGCCGGCCGCTGCAGATAGTCACCGATAGCGGCCAGCCCCGGCGCCCCGGTATCCCAGTAAGGGATGCCGTCCGAGGGCATGTTGTCAAGATAAAAATCACAGGTGGCTGCGGCAGCCTCCCGCAGCACCTGCTCCACCGCCTCCGGCCCTCCATACGGCATGAGCTCCTCCTCCGGGAGGGTGTCGACGAATTCCAGCTCTTCGGCAAAGCCCAGCATGGCCCAGGCCAGCCCCCGCGTCCAGGTGGAGAAAGGACTGTAGCCCTGCTGTGTCGAAGGACAACGGTATTTACCGTCGTTGGTGTTGAAGATGCTCTCGTGGGCCACACGCCCGCGGATATCGTAAATGTCACGACCCTCCCCGTAATAAACCGAATACCGTGCCGTCGTCCTGAGGTGGGTGATGGCTCGACCGAGAAGGCTGATGCGACGGTCGCTCTCCCCCATGAGGGCATGCCCCAGGGCATGGCTCACCATCAGGATGCGGCAGGAACGGACCGTATCCACGAAGAGGGAGTGAGGACCGTTGAAAGAGTAGATATACCCTCCG
>CAZYQV010000523.1:0-2747 GCA_964649775.1 uncultured Rikenellaceae bacterium | reverse complement strand
CTCGAAGATCTGGCCTTCCTCGACCGGCAGGTGACCGACGTGATAAAGCAGGCACGGGCAAGGAAAAAAGAGGAGATATCAGGCAGCATGCAGAAAAGGCTGGATGAGGTGATCCGCGAAATGCAGGCGATCCATGTCAGGCTGGTGGAGACAAAAGCGGAAGGGATGTTCACCTCCGAAGAACAGCTGCGGCAGAAGATCGCAGCCGTTTACGGCGGGGTGGTCAACTACCTGGGACGTCCCACCACATCACAGATACAAAGGCTTGATGTGCTGGAAAAAGAGATGGAGGGCTACCGCGACCGCTATGAAGAGATCTACAACACCCTCGTGGGACGTGTCAATACCTATCTCGATAAAAAAGGACTAAAACCCATACTCCCGGTGGGAAGGGACGAGTTTGACAAAGAGAAAAAGTAAAACCGAATCCGTTAAGGGATAAACAGCATACGCAGATCGCGGGGAGATGACCGTTTTTGCTCAGATCATTTCCTTCAGTTGCCCGAGATATTTTCCCCTGAAGCGGACGGTCATCATATTGGGACCGGCGTAGTATCTGAAAAGAATTTCCCCGGCACTCTTCATCCTCTCTATGATCCCGGGAGACAGGGGGTATTCCAGTTTGAAATATTTCAGGTGGCTCTGGGAATATCCTGTAACCACAGTGACGCTGGAAGAGTCGGAGGTGCTGAGGGTTTTCGTATTGGTGGAGGTGGTCGTAACACTTTCCGGTCTTTCCTGACGGACGGTTACCGGAAAGACTTCTCCGTCGATGATCACGAATATTTTATTCCGGACGGTGAAGGACTCCTGGTCCAGAACAAGTACATCGTAGAACGTATAGGAGGTGTTGTTGTCCGGCCCTGTTCTCCTGGTGACGGTTTTGGTCAGAGAAACAAAAGGGGTTTTTTTCTCCAGGTTCCTGTTGAAAAAGAATCTCTTTCGTGTTACCGTCACAGAGGTGGCGATATCCGTCTCGGTAATCGTTCGTGTTCCGAGAAGAGCCCGGCATCCGTAGCCGGCTGAAAAGATCAGAAGGGACAAGAGAAACAGTGAAAAAGATTGTTTTTTCATCTTCCTTGGGTTTTTCCGGACGAATCATTTTTTATAGATGTTCAAAATCCGTGCCCGGATCACTGAGGTGTGTTTTTTTTGCAACGCATGCACATCACGGAGGCGAAAAGCATCAGGACGAAGAAGACCAGCAGAAAAGGCCACAGCGGGGTGGCATTGTGCAGGATGCCGGCAGTGATCATCCCCGGGAAGCTGGTCACCAGGAAGAAAATGGCCGGCTTCTTCCGTTGTTTGCGAAGACTGTTGATCATGGCCCACGTGATCAGACTCAGCGTGATGGTCACAGGCACCAGGAAAATGAGAATTATACCCATCATGAAAGAGAAACTGTCCTGCATGAAAAAGTATACGATCCCGTACAGAAGATAGCCGTTCAGGATAAGCGAGCCCAGCAGCATGCCCCAGGCCATGAACAGCAGGAAGCGGCAGCGGGGAAGGGTGTTTTTATAAAGATCCATTATTTCCTGCCTTGTGAGCGGGCGGCTTTTTTCTCGGCTTTCTTCTCGGTCTTTTGCGCCACACCGGTATTGGTGAGATGTTCGAGCGTGAAGATGCTGTCACTAAGACCCTGGTTGATCCTGATATCGGTCATGGTGATGGCTGTGCGGTGGTTCTTCTTCAGGTCGGTCATGGTCACCTTATCGGCTACCCAGTAGTTGCCTGTTTTCATAAAATGGTATACCATCTCCTTGATCTTCGTTCCGTTTTTATCGTAGTATTCGATTTTCTCCGGGTAGTGATGTGCTTTGTTGATGGTGACCACCAGTTTGCTGTAGGTGGGTTTGTCATCTTTGGGGATCAACTCCAGCACCCACGAAGAGGCTGTGGTCTCCAGGAGCTTGGGTGTGAACCGTTCCCCGTAAGGTTTTGAGGGCATGTCCTCCAGCGAGAAATCCGACTTGTTCATGGAGTTGCCCTCGGCCATATTGGTGATCTTCTTGGGCTTTTTGAACATCGGCAGGTAGAGATACATCTCACCGGGGAGGGTGAGGGTGGCAATGCCTTTGTCCGACGGCGGGTAGGTGTATACAAAAAGTTTCTTGTCGGTACCTTTCTGGTAGATCCTGGCCTTCTTGATCTTCTCCTTGTGCGTCTTGAGATCGGTCATCACCATCTCTATGCTGTTCTCTTTGTCTTTCAGGGAAAAAAGCACTTTGTCCATGGCCGCCAGGATCTCTTTGGCAGTGATCTGCGCCGCCGCCGGCAGGGAAAAGACTCCCGCGAAGATCAGCCATGAGAGGAGAAAGATGCCGAAGCGTGTTGCCCTGTGCCGTGTGTGATCTGTATTATTCCTTTTCGTCATGATTCTGTTTTTTTCGCCCCCGAAATTATAAAAAAATCAGGAACTTGTCCCGTGAAACTCCCTACATGTATCTTTTCATTGCAAAAAATCTGCCAATATGCTACCCCCGTGCGGTATTTTTATTTTATTTGTGTTCAAACTTTGTATGTGTGGCGGACCATCGTTTTTATAAAGAGATGAAGCTCCCCGGCGGGGATTACCGCGAGGCTCCCCGCATCCGGCGGGTGGTGCAGTGGATCTTTTTGCTGATCACCCTGTGGACCGGCTGGCGTTTTGTGCGTTTCGTGCATTTCCTGCAGCAGGGAGGGGCGGAGGTGTCGCGGCCGCCGGGGGTGGAGGCCTTCCTGCCCATCAGCTCGCTCATGGGATT
>CAZYQV010000522.1:0-4903 GCA_964649775.1 uncultured Rikenellaceae bacterium | reverse complement strand
AGATACGGTCATGTATAAAAATAAGATCAAAATCATTGTTTCGATGCTCCTTTTCATGGGGCTGCTCCTCTCATGCAAGGATCTGGATGAGCTGAACATCAACCCCAACGGTGTGGATCCCGAGATCGCCCATCCCAACCTATTGATGAGCACGATCATTGCAGGCACGGGCCAGACTGTTGTGGGGCTCGGTTTTGGAAATATCGCCGGAGTGATGCAACATACCCAGAAAGACGGTTGGTCGGGCAGTCACAACAGTTACGACTGGAACCCCAGCGGCAGCGACTGGGGCAGTTACTATGACCTGCTGCGAAACACGCAGGCCATGCTGGAGAAAGCTGAGGAGATGGATCTGGATTTCCACAGGGGGGTAGGGCTGATCATCCGTGCTTATCTCTTCGGGATGATCGCCGACCTGTGGGGCGATGCGCCTTATACGGATGCCCTGCTGGGCGAAGACGGTGCGGAAGAGCACATACGTCCTCCCTATGATCCGCAACAGGAGATCTACCAGGGTATCCTGGCCGACCTGGATACGGCCAACACCCTGTTGTCCGGACGACAAAGCTCTTATACCGGCATTGATGCTGTGCAGGACATCCTTTATAATGGAAATGTGGAATACTGGCGCAAGTTTGCCAACTCTCTGGCCCTGCGTTATTATATGCGTCTGTCGTACAAAGATCCTGACTTTGCCAGGGCGGGGATTGAAAAGATCGTGGATCATCCCGACGACTATCCTCTGATCCTCAAAGAACGTGAAGATGCCGATATGCCCTATCCGGGCACGAGCACGGCGGATGCCTGGCCTTCCAATACGGTGTTCCAGCAGGAGAAACAGGGTTCCTATATGCGGCTCAAGATGTGTGCCACGCTGGTAGACACCCTGGAGTACTTCAATGATCCCCGTCTGCATGTGTGGGCGAAGAAGATAGACATCCCTCTGCAGATCGACTATACGGATCATTTCCGCGATGAGATCGTGGGCGGGATACGTTATGTGGGAGACTCTGTGGCTGCCGCCTATGAGCGCAAGTTCGGGGTGCCTCTGGACCTTGACCCTGAGTATGTGGGTCTTCCGCCGGCATGGTCTATTGTGCCGCAGGCATACAACCTGAACCCCAACCTTGACCAGGCCTCATACAATCCCCATGCCTCCCATCTGTCTGAGATGTATAAGCAGGCATCCGGCGAGTTGCTCGTGTCAAGGATGATGAGCGCTGCAGAGGTGCATTTCATCATTGCCGAGGCAGCCCTGAAAGGCTGGACCGGAGAAGATGCACAGACCCATTATGAGGAAGGGGTGAAGGCTTCGCTGGCAGCCTGGGGGCTGGCCGGTGAGTACAGTACGTATATCACGCAGCCGGGGGTGGTGTGGGATGGCACCCTGGGACAGATCATGGAGCAGAAATGGATCGCCAGCTGGACAGCCGCTGCCGAGGCATGGTTCGACTGGCGCAGGACAGGCTATCCGCAACTGAAACCCGGCAAAGAGGTCAAGAAAGATGCTATCCCGCTGCGTTTCTATTATTCGGTGAAAGAACTGGACCTGAACCGCGAGAACTGCGATGCAGCCATCGACAGACTGGAGGAGACAGCCTTCAGCGAGGGCGACGGCAAGAACAGCGCCTGGTCGAAGATGTGGCTGCTGCAGGGGACGGGGGAGCCCTATTGACCGCGGATTAACACGGATTTGCGCGGATTTGCACGGATTTACACGGATTTACACGGATTTGTGCGGATTGCACGGATTAAAAAAGGGAGCCACGGGGCTCCCTTTTTTTGTTGCGGGTTGTGTGATCATTTGCTGTATTGCTCGTATTCTTTGTTGAGCTCTTCGGCGGTCACTGTACCGCTTTTGATCAGCACGCGGTAGCGGAAGGTGACGGACTCTCCCGGGGCGAGGGTGAGGTTGAGCACCTCTTTCCCTTTGCTGAAGGTCTTTTGTCCGAGAGGGTTGACCGAGAAGAGGCCGTAGCCGCGGGCGTGCCAGTAGGTGGGATGACCCGGGTTGCCCGGATGGTCGAAGATGGTGATGCTCTCCTCGGTGCCGTTCACTTTGCCATGGAGGCATACCCATACGGCGCGTTTGCCCCAGGCTTCTTTACCTGTGATCCCTTCGCTGGTGAGGTAGTCGGCTCTGGCGATGGTGTCGTTGGAGCCACCCACGACGGTCACGTTGCCGTGTTCGTCGGTGAAGGTGGAGGGTTTGTCGCTGGGCAGCTCCAGGGCGTGGGTCACCCGTATGGCCATCATGCCCTCCTTGGTGTCGTAGAAGATGATGGTGTCCTGCTGCGCTGTCAGCGTGGTGACCCGGTCGATGGTGCGGGTGTCCCTGCCGTCGCCGAAGGTGAGGAGCGTATGCTCTTTGAGCATCACCTTGCCGTGGGCATCGCGCCAGTCGGCTGTATACTCCAGCGTACCCTGGTCGTCACCGCTCTCTGTTTTCAGGATCTTCACGTTGCGTATCCAGCCCAGCTTGTCGTGCATCTCCGGAGGCATGGCCGGCGAGTTGCCCCAGAAGTCGATGTGGTTGACATCGCCGTAGGTGAACCACAAGCCGATGTGGTGGGGATGGTCGGAGCGCTCGCCGGCGACGGGATGTAAGGGGAACCCCCGTGTGAGGGTGTCGCCGGCAGCGGAAATAACGGGCCAGAGCACCGGCTTGGTGAGGGCCGGCAGGGTATCCGTGTACAGGAAAGCCGTGAAAGGTTTTCCGTCGATGAGGATGTCCACGCGGCTGGCAGCCGTATCAGGGAGCACCTGTATTTTAGGTGTCTTTGTGGCAGCATCTTTTTGTTCCCTCCCGCCACAACTTACAAGAAAAAGAGCTGAGAGCAGAAAAAATGAAATCATTTTTGTTTTCATGGTATCTCGTTTTTTTTGTCTTTCATCGTTCATCCTTCCAGATCCGGTACTTCGTATCCTTTGCGATAGTCGCGTGTCATCAGGCGCTGTGCTTCGTCGTCATTGAGGATGGTTTCTGTCTTCGGGTCGATGTGTATCTCCCGTCCGACGAGGTAGGAGATATTCCCCAGGAGGGGCAGCACCGTGGAGCGGTAACCTGTCTCCACCTCGCAGGTGAGGAGGGTGCGGTCGCCGTTGCGTACAGCGTTGACGAAGTTGCCGAAGTGACCGCCGCCACCTCCTCCGGTGAGGTCCATGGGGTTGTAGGAGGTGTCTTTCTGCCCCGAGGTGGGTCCCGGCTCGTTCTTGCGGCCGAAGAAGGTCTGCCAGTTGCCGCCGGCGTCGATCTGCATCCATCCTTCGGTGCCGATGATGATGGTGCCTATCTTCACGGGTTCGGCTTTGGAGCTTTTCGAGATCTTGCCGTCGGCGGTGAGTTTCATGTCGGGCAAAAGGATGCCTTCGGGGTTGGTGTAGAGGCCGCGGGTGCCGAACTCGAGGATCTTGCCATCGGCATACTGGCAGACGGTGGTCTGTACGTTGGGGGTCTCCTGCATCGACTTGAACTTATATATGCCGCCGACGGAGCTGACGCGTATGGGCATCTCCTCCTTGCCCAGGGCCCAGCGGGCCACATCGAACTGGTGGGGTCCCTGGTTGCCGGTGTCGCCGTTGCCGTAATCCCAGAACCAGTGCCAGTTATAGTGGAAGCGGTTGCGGTTGAAGGGTTTCCTGGGGGCCGGCCCCAGCCACATATCGTAATGTACTTTCTTCAGGTACTCTTCGGTATAAGGAGGCTCGTAATGGGAGCTCTCGGCGTTGAGTTTGAACTTTTCTCCGGGCTTCATCGGTCCGTCGGGATATACGCCGATGTCGCCGCGGGGCTTGAAACAGAGTCCTCTGACCATGTATATCTCTCCCAGCTTACCCTCACGGATAAACTGCATAGCCCTGTTGGTGGTGTCGAAAGAGCGGTTCTGGAAGCCCACCTGGATGAGCACGTTGTACTTGCGGGCGGCGTTGACCATCTGCCGGCCTTCCCAGATATTGTGCATGGCCGGTTTCTCGACATACACATGTTTGCCTGCCTGTGCCGCCCAGATGGTGGCCAGGGCATGCCAGTGGTTGGGCGTGGCCACCGAGACGGCGTCGAGGTCTTTATCCTCGAAGACACGTCGCATGTCCCATTCCGTTTTGGGTTTGTAACCGGCGATCTCCTCTACCTGCCGGACCCTGTTCCTGAACTGGTGTTCATCGATGTCCACCACGTATTTTATCTGCACATCCTTCATCTTAGCGAAGTTGTTGAGATGGCTTCCGCCGCGGCCGCGCAGGCCGATCACGGCCATGTTGATCCGGTTGTTGGCGCCAATGATACGGGCATACGATTTGGGGCTGAAGGAGAGGAGGGCCGATCCTGCCATCAGGCTGACAGAACCTTTCTTGATAAAGTCTCTTCTGCTTGTCATAATGATGGGTTTTTTTGGTGATTATTCATGAAGTTTTCTGATCTTGAGGTGACGGAACCATACCTCATCGGCATGGTCCTGCAGGACGATGTGACCATAGCGTTTTTCAGGAAAGCGGGGGTGTTTATGGTATTTGCTTTTCCGGAAAAGGGAGTCGAAAAGAGGAGTACCCAGTTCATACGATACCACCTTTGTCCCGTTGAGCCAGTGTTCTCCATGGTGGCCCCGGAGGAGGATACGGCCTTTGTTCCATTCTCCTGGCGGCCGGGGGTGTGCGTTGACAGGAGGGAGGAGGTCGTAGAGGGCGGCGCTGTGCTGTGAGGGAGAGAGCCTGGCGGGGTAGTTCACATCATCGATGATCTGGTATTCAAAGCCGAGGGCATGGGTGGATCCGCCGGCGGCGGACATCTCTTCCGAGACGTTGTATTTGATGCCGCTGTTGCCTGCCGGTGAGATCTTCCACTCAAAAGTGAGTTCAAAGTTGCGAAAGGTATCCACGGTCATCAGGTCGCACGAAGGAGGCATCT
>CAZYQV010000521.1:0-7935 GCA_964649775.1 uncultured Rikenellaceae bacterium | reverse complement strand
AATGGCACGGCTGGAGGTGAGGAAGCGATGATGCGATGATGCTTGAAGCGCGAAGGAGTGAAAGGTTGAAGAGTTGAAGAGTTGAAAAGTTGAAAAGTTGAAAAGTATGTTTCCTTCTTGCTCTATGCTCTATGCTCTATGCTCTATGCTCTATGCTCTATGCTCTATGCTCTACGCTCCAACCCGCAACTCGATACTCAAAACTCAAAACTACAAACCACGAACCACTAACCACGAACTACGAACCACTAACCCGAAACTCGAAACTCCAAACTATTTTATTATTTTTACCCTCACAGTAAAACAACCCCATAAAAAACCAGGCGCCATCATGAAAAAAACTCATTTTTTCCTGTTCACAGCCGTACTGGCCGTTTTTCTGGTCACCTCGTGCCGGCAGGGACCGAAGATCGAAGAGCCGGAGATCACTGCCGGCGAGCTCTCGCAAGAGATCCGTTTTCTGGCCAGTGACTCGCTGAAAGGTCGTTATCCCGGCACGCCGGGGTGCCGCACCGCTGCAGAATATATCCGCGATCATTTCCGGGCTTCCGGGCTGACCCTCCTGGGGGACAACGGACTGGAGTATTTCAAGGTCACCGTCAATGTGAAGCAGGGGAAGAACAACTCGCTGAAGGTCGGTGACACCCCCCTGGAAGCGGGAAAAGACTTCGTGCCGATGTCTTTCACGGCCAACGCCACGGCCTCCGGCGAGGTGGTCTTTGCCGGCTACGGCTTCGACATCGACGAGGACAGCCTGAAATGGAACGACTACGCCGGCACGGACGTCAGGGGCAAGTGGGTGCTGGTGCTGCGCGGCGACCCCGAGCCGGAGGACCTGCGCAGTCCTTTTGCCCGTTACAGCCGCGACCGTGACAAGGCCATGACGGCCCAGGACAAGGGCGCCGCCGGCATCCTCTTCGTCTCGGGCCGCGAGTTCGACCCCAAGGACCAGCTCGACAAGCTGAAGAAGAACATCCGGCCGGTGAGCATCCCGGCCCTGCAGATCACCCGCCGTACGGCAGATATCTTATTGAAACCCACGGGAAAAACGGCAGAGACCCTGGAGCAGCAGCTCAACCACTCGCGGCGGCCTGCCTCCTTTGCCGTGCCGGTGACAGTGAGCGGTCATGCCGAGGTGGAAGAGGAAAAAGTACAGACCGCCAACATCGTGGCCATGCTCGAGGGCAACGACCCGGCGCTCAAGGATGAATACATCGTCATCGGCGC
This sequence comes from uncultured Rikenellaceae bacterium, assembly GCA_964649775.1. Classification (GTDB taxonomy): domain Bacteria; phylum Bacteroidota; class Bacteroidia; order Bacteroidales; family VadinHA17; genus DRPN01. The sequence continues at coordinate 6,708 of CAZYQV010000521.1, read as the reverse complement.
CCACTGCGACCATCTGGGCATAGGCGGTCCCAACACCTCGAGCCGCCGTCCCGACACCATCGCCGTGCATTACGGCGCCGACGACAACGCCTCGGGCACCGCCTCGGTGATGGAGATCGCCGAAAAAACGGCTTCCCTGCGGGGACAGCTCAAAAGAAGCGTGGTGTTCATCTGCTTCAGCGCCGAAGAGATGGGACTGCTGGGCTCCAAATATTTTGTGCAGGACACGCTCATCGACCTCTCGAAGGTGATCGCCATGATCAACATCGACATGGTGGGCCGGCTGAAGAAAGACCGCACCCTGGAGATCGGCGGCACCGGCACCTCCGATATCAGCGACAGCCTGCTGAAGGCCACGCCGGGCGCCGACACGTTCCGTCTGGCGCTCTCGCCCGAAGGGTACGGACCCAGCGACCACGCCTCCTTCTACGGCAAGGAGATCCCCGTCTTCTTCTTCTCCACCGGCTCACATCTCGACTACCACACCCCCTTTGATACGCCGGACAAACTTGACTATGAGGGACTGAAAGAGATCGATGAATACATCTTTAACCTGGCGATGGAACTGGATACGATGGCCCGCAGGCCGGCCTTCCGCATGGCCGGACCCAAGGAGGGCACGGGGGTGAGCCGCCGCGGCTTCAAGGTAACCCTGGGGATCATGCCCGACTTTGCCGGCAAGGACACCACCGGTCTGCGTGTCGACATCGTCATCCCGGGACGCCCCGCCGCCCGCAGCGGCATGAAGAACGGCGACGTGATCACCGCCATCAACGGTCAGCCGGTAAAGAACATCTACGACTACATGTACCGCCTGGCCAAGCTGCACGCCGGCGAAACCGCCGTGGTGGAGGTGAAAAGAAAAGGAGAGAAAGTGGTGCTGCTGGTGCAATTGTAAGGAAGCTTGATGTTCGATGTCGGAGCGCAGCGAAGATCCCTGCTTGCCTCCCTGAAGGGAGGTAAACCGGCAGGCAGGCCGGCTTGCCGGGTATCGATGCTCAATGCTTGAAGCTCGAAGGTTAGAAAGGTCGTTATGCTCTGAGCGCTGTGCGATTTTTCCCGGACCACAGAAACTATAATTGAGAAATGATGAAAAAGACACTGATCTGGATACTGGCCGTAGTGATGACCCTGGGAGCGGCGTACTATCAGCGCAAGACGGGTCCCACGCATCCGCGGGATGCGGAGGTCACGCTGAACGGAAAAACATACGAACTCAGTCTGCTACGCAGTCACGGCGGCGACGACGACATGCCCGTGGAGGTGGTGATCCCCGACGCTTCGGTGACGGGAGCGGTGATCTGGAAACGTTTCCCCACGGCCGAGCCGTGGGATACGGTGATGTTCCGGCGCTCGGGCGACACGCTGCGTGCCCTGCTGCCCCACCAGCCGCCGGCCGGCAAGCTGGCCTACCGTATCCTGCTGAGCTCACCTGCCGGCACCGTCATGGTGCCTGCCGGCGAGCCGGTGGTCACCCGTTTCAAGGGGGCTGTGCCGCCAGGCATCCTCATCCCCCACATCCTCTTCATGTTCACCGCCATGCTGCTCTCCACGCTGGCCGGCCTGATGGCCCTGTGGAAGATCCCCGTATACCGCAGATATTCCTACATCACCCTCGTGCTGCTGCTCATCGGCGGCGGCATCCTGGGCCCGCTGGTGCAGCTGCACGCCTTCGGCGCTCTCTGGACAGGCGTGCCTTTCGGGTGGGACCTCACCGACAACAAGACCCTCATCGCCATCATCTTCTGGGTGTATGCCGTGCTGGCCATACGCAGGAAAGAACGGTACTGGCCCGTCGTGCTGGCTGCCGTGGTGCTGCTGATGGTGTACTCCATCCCCCACAGCATGTTCGGCAGCACCTACAACTACGAGACGGGAGACGTCATCCAGGGAATGATACTGACGATAATGCGATGATGCGAGGCCGGCTATTCGCCGCCCTCTTTGCCTCCTCCGGAGCGCATGTTCATGATGTCGCGATCAAACTGATACATGTTGTGACTGCCCACCAGGGCCAGCTTGTCTAGGATCTCCTGCACACTCGACTCTTCTTCTATCTGTTCGGTGACGAACCACTGCACCCAGTTGTTGGTGGTGTGGTCCTGCTCTTCGATGCAGGCGGTCACGATCTCGTTGATCGAGGCCGTTACGAACTGCTCATGCTTGAGTACCGCCTCGAAGAGAGCTTTTATGCCTTCAAAGTCGTTCGGCGGGGTCTCCAGACCCGGGATGACCGCCCTGCCGCCCCGGTCGTTGATGTAATGAATGAACTTGAGCATGTGCTCCAGCTCCTCTTCCGACTGGGCATATAGCCACTGGGCTATGCCCGGATAACCGGAAGCCTCGGCCCAGGAGGCCATCGAAAGATATAACAGCGACGAGTATCCCTCGCGCTCTACCTGACGGTTCAGTATCTTTTCTATTTTTTCTTTTAACATGTTAAATGGTTTTATTAATTAATGATGTGGAAGTAGAACTATATTAATGGGTTATAGGGTTTATGAGTTGATGAGTTGATGAGTTGAAAAGTTGAAGGGTTGAAGGGTTGAAGGGTTTCTGTTTTGCTTTACAAAAATATTCAAATCCGTGCGGATCTGCAAACGACCGGGTTATTCCAGGTCCAGGTCGAACATTTTCCTCATCCCTTCTATCTCCGGATTCTTTTTCTTCATGTATTCGTATTTCTCTTCCGGGGTATAAGGTTTCTTCGACCCGTCGGGAAGTTTCTCCACATCGATCTGCAGCACGATCGTATCGTTCTCCAGCTCTTTCCGGAGATAATCCATCAGGTCGGGCTTGAGGTTGTTCTCAAAATCTTCTTTCAGGTTCTTGTTCTCCACCGTGATCCGGATGGTGCTCTCTCCGGTCATGCCGGGGTGGTGATGACGCAGCGCTGCCGCCAGCCGCGGTTTGTCATGGGCCAGCGTGTCGGCATAATCTCCCCATTTCTTCCGCAGCAGCTCCACATCAAAAGGTTTTTTCCGTACCTCTTTCTGTGTGACGGTTTTCTCCTCCGCGGGGGTATTGTCGGGCGCAGCCGGTCTGCCTTTCAGCACATTGCGTATGGAGATGGTCTCGGCCCCCTCTTCAGGGCTCTCTTCGGGTTTCTCTTGCCGGGGCTGTGCGGCGGGTGTCTCCGGAGGAGCTGACGGCACGCTCTTTTTCCCGCGAGGAGGGGAAGGAGGCTCGTTCACCGTGCCGTCAGGAGCAGTCGCGCGGGAACCCTTTTCGGGAGTTTTTTCATCTTTTCCCTTCCCGGGAACAGCGGGAGGTGCTTTCTTTTTTACAGCGGCAGCAGGCGCCGGGGCCGTCTCCGCACTGCTCAGGTGAGGTTCATCGTTTTTTTTTAAGTCGCTGATCTTCAGGAGAGCCAGTTCGACATGCAGGCGCTGGTTCTGACTGGAGCGGATGGTGATGTCCGCCTGATAGCATATATCCAGCGCCCTGAAAAGAAAAGCGGCAGGGGCCTGTTGTGCCTGCTGCAGGTATTTGTCCCGTATGGCCGCCCCCACCTCCAGCAGGGGGAGGGTCTCCTTGTCGCGGGCCACGAGCAGGTTGCGGAAATGACTGCTCAGACCGGAAAGGAAATGGTGGGCATCGAACCCGCCGGAGAGGATCTCGTCAAAAAGCAACAGGGAAGCCTTTTCGTCGCCGGCAAGAAAAGCATCCGTCATCTTAAAGTAATAGTCATAGTCAAGTACATTAAGACTCTTTATGACAGAGGTGTATGTAAGCTCTTTCCCTGAATAGCTCACCAGCTGGTCAAAGATACTGAGGGCATCGCGCAGGGCGCCATCGGCTTTCTGGGCGATCACGTTAAGGGCTTCCGGCTCGGCCCGGATCTCCTCTTTTGCGGCCACGTTTTCAAGATGCTGTACGATATCTTCCACACTGATGCGGTTGAAGTCGAACACCTGGCACCGCGACAGGATCGTCGGCAGTATCTTCTGTTTCTCTGTGGTAGCCATGATAAACACGGCATAGGGGGGCGGTTCTTCGAGGGTCTTGAGGAAAGCATTGAAAGCCGCAGGAGAAAGCATGTGCACCTCGTCGATGATATATACACTGTACCGCCCCATCTGCGGGGGGATACGCACCTGATCGATCAGGCTCCGTATATCGTCCACCGAATTGTTCGAGGCGGCATCCAGTTCATGAATATTGTAAGAGCGGCCCTCCATGAACGACCTGCACGAGTCACAGCTGTTGCAGGGTTCTCCTTCGGACGAGAGGTTCTGGCAGTTGATGGTCTTGGCCAGGATACGGGCCACGGTGGTCTTGCCCACGCCGCGCGGACCACAGAAAAGGTATGACTGGGCCAGATGATCCGTCAGGATCGCATTCTTCAGGGTCTGTGTCACGGTCTCCTGCCCCACCACTTCCCGGAAAAAAACAGGCCTGTACTTGCGTGCCGAAACAATATATTGCTGCTCCATAAATAATTAGTGTACTGTTCCCTACAATATGCCTCATAAAGCAATACTTCAATATATGGAAGTATCGCCTGTCCTACAAAGATAACCAAACCGGGCAAAAATAGTTTCTTTTAAAGGAAGAAAAAGGAAGATATATTTTTTGTTGTGGATAAAATTTGTTCTATTTTTGCAGCCCAAATAATTTATTGGTTAACTTAAAAACAATTAACATGTTAAATCAGTACGAAACCGTTTTCATTGCAACTCCCGTTTTGTCTGAAGCTCAGATGAAGGAAACGGTAAAAAAGGTCAAGTCGGTGATTACCGGCCATGGAGGAGAGATCGTCCATGAAGAGAACTGGGGGCTAAGGAAGCTGGCTTACCCCATCCAAAAGAAATCCACCGGGTTTTATTACCTGATCGAATTCCGTGCAGAAGGGGATCTGATCGAGAAGCTGGAGACCGAATACAGGCGTGACGAACGGGTCATCCGTTTTCTCACCTTCCGGATGGATAAATATGCCATTGAGTATGCGGAGAAGAAGCGCAGGAAGAAAGAAGAAGGAAGCAGTGAAAAAACAGAAAACAAAGTGGAGGAATAGGAAATGGCACAGAACGATTCAGAAATCAGATACCTGACCCCGCCGTCGGTAGAGATCAAAAAGAAGAAGTATTGCCGGTTCAAGAAGAACCGTATCAAATATGTTGATTACAAAGATCCCGAGTTCCTCAAGAAGTTCCTGAACGAGCAGGGCAAGATCCTGCCCCGTCGCATTACCGGGACATCGCTGAAATATCAGCGCAAAGTGGCCCAGGCTGTCAAGCGGGCCCGTCATCTGGCCCTGCTGCCTTACGTAACGGATCTGTTAAAATAAGAGGAGGAAAAGAAAAATGGAAATAATCTTAAAAGAGGATATGCCTCGTCTGGGTCATAAGGACGATGTGATCAAAGTGAAGGACGGATATGCCAGGAACTACCTGATACCCAAAGGCATCGCCATACCTGCCACAGCGTCGGCCAAGAAGATGCTGGCCGAGAACAAACGGCAGCGTGCCCACAAGGAGGAGAAGGTCCGCAACGAAGCACTTGAGATCGCCAAACAGCTCGAGGGTTTTACCCTCACCATCGGCACCAAGACCAGCTCGACGGGCAAGATCTTCGGCTCGGTGACCAACATCCAGATCTCGGAAGCCCTGAAAGAAAAAGGCTTCGATATCGACAGGAAGATGATCTCTTTCAAAGAGGACTCGATCAAGGAGATTGGCAAATATGTGGCCATCGTCAAGCTGCACCGTGACGTGAGTGTGGAACTGCCTTTTGAAGTGGTTTCGGAATAATACACGACCAACAAATAAAAAAAGCTGCCTGCGAGCAGCTTTTTTTATTTAAGGTTTATAGTTTATTTATTAACTACGATAAGGTTCCCACTCCTCATCACTCATCACTCATCACTCATCACTCATCACTCATCTACCTCACCGCCACAGCCTCGATCTCCACGAGGGCATCGAGTGGCAGGGCAGCTACCTGGAAGGCGGCCCGGGCAGGAGGGTCTTTTTCAAAGAATGTGGCATACACCTCGTTCATCGCCTGGAAATCCCCGATATCTTTCAGATATACGGTGCATTTCACCACATCGTCCAGATTATACCCGGCAGCCAGCAGTACCGTCTTCATGTTTTCCAGGAGACGTCGCGTCTGTTCACGGACACCCCCTTCCACCATCCTGCCGGTACCGGGGTCGACACCCAGCTGACCGGATACAAACAAAATGCCTTTCGACTCCACGGCCTGACTGTAGGGTCCGACGGCCGCAGGAGCTTTTGTGGTATTGATGATCTTTTTCATGATGTTTTTTTTTGTGAAGGTATGAAAAAGTTAAAAAGTTAAAAAGCTAAAAAGTCGAAAAGTCAAAAAGTATTGCCCCGGCCCACTCTTCGACTTTTCGACCCCGGCAAGCCGGGTTATTTTAAGTTTGTTATGCCCTGCGGGCATGTTTGGTGTGGCTGCGCCACGTTTGTGGTTTGGTATTCCGGCAAGCCGGGATGTTTGGTGCCTGCTGCGCAGGCGTTCGAGGTTTGGTGTGCCTTCGGCACGTTTGGGATCATAGCCCTTTCAACTCTTCAACTCTTCAACTCTTCAACTCTTCAACTCCCTTCTGCCTTCTGCCTTTTCCCTTCTGCCTTCCCCCTACCACATCCCGTTATCGTAGAATCCTTTGCGTTTCTGATATTTCAGGTCGCGGAGGATGGAGGATTTGATGTTGATAACGAAGGTATAGCTCTGGTGGTA
>CAZYQV010000520.1:0-4160 GCA_964649775.1 uncultured Rikenellaceae bacterium | reverse complement strand
CCGGGGAGGAAGGAAGCAGGGAGGTCAGGGCCACCGGATCCGTGGCCTGGTTCTTCCGGGAAATACTGGAAGAGGTGGCCGGAGAATATGGTTTTGTCCCGGGGAAGGTCATCAGGTATCCTTTGGAAGAACTTGTCCGGTTGCATTTGCATCATCCGGAATAACGAAAATAATTCATATCTTACAAAAAAAATACAGGTGTCATGGAGAAAAAAAAGATTTTGCCATTTATCAGGACCGTCGAATTGTTCCAGGGGCTCAATGATGACGAACTGGATCTGCTGGTCGAAGAGCTGGAGGAGAAGAGGTACGGCCGGGGGGAATTCTTGTTCCGCGAGCATGAGCCCCGGGAGAAAGTATTTATCATTTATTCCGGAGAGGTGGAACTGATCAAGGTATTGCCCAGTGGCATGGAAAAAAAGCTGGTGTTCTTCCATAAAGGTGATTTTCTCGGTGAGGGAGCGATTGCGGGGGATGTCCATTCCACCTCGGCGAGGGCTGTGGAAGATGCGGATATCCTCATCCTCGACAGGGACTATTTTTTCAGGCACGGTCAGACAGCTGTGCGCATCTTCTCCAATATCATCCGGGTGATATCCCGCAGGATGAAATACTCAAATGCGATGATCCTGCATGCGGCGGCACAGTATGAGTCGGGCCGCACGCGGCTGGAGCATGACCTGCTGGGTGAAAAAGAGGTGCCGGAGGAGAGTTATTTCGGTGTACAGACCCTCCGGGCGATGGAGAATTTCAATATCACGGGGGTAAACCTTAGTTTTTATCCGGTACTGGTCGAGTCGTTGGCCATGGTGAAGATGGCGGCGGCCAAAGCCAATTTTGAGCTGGGGTTGCTGGAGGAGCCTGTATACAAGGCTATCGTGCAGGCGTGTGATGAGATTATCAAAGGGAAATATCACCAGCATTTTGTGGTGGATATGATCCAGGGGGGTGCAGGCACCTCCACGAACATGAATGCCAACGAGGTGATCGCCAACAGGGCCCTGGAGATCATGGGCCATAAGAAAGGAGAGTACCAGTATTGTCATCCCAACAACCACGTCAACCTGTCGCAGTCGACCAACGATGCTTATCCCACGGCGGTCAAGCTGGCGCTGATATACAGCAACCAGAGTCTGATCATCATCCTGGAGCAGCTGGCCGATGCTTTCAGAAAAAAAGCCAAGGAGTTTGCCAATGTGTTGAAGATGGGCAGGACACAGCTGCAGGATGCGGTGCCGATGACCCTGGGCCAGGAATTTGAGGCGTATGCCGTGACGTTGAACGAAGAGATACAGCGCCTAAATGAGAATGTAGACCTGTTCCTGGAGATCAATATGGGAGGCACAGCTATCGGTACGGGGATCAATGCTGATCCCGATTATGTTGACCTGGTAGTGCGGTATTTACAGGAGATCACGGGTCTGGAGGTGAAGACGGCCACCAATCTTGTGGAAGCTACCCAGGATACGGGAGCTTTCATAATGTATTCTTCGGCCCTTAAGCGTCTTGCCATCAAGCTCTCCAAGATATCCAACGACCTGCGGCTGCTCTCGAGCGGACCCCGTGCCGGCCTCAATGAGATCAACCTGCCGGCCGTACAGCCCGGATCGTCTATTATGCCGGGTAAGGTAAACCCGGTCATCCCGGAGGTGGTCAACCAGATAGCCTTCAAAGTCATCGGCAACGACCTTACGGTGAGTCTGGCAGGTGAGGCGGGGCAGCTGGAGCTGAACGTGATGGAGCCGGTGATCGTCCAGAGCCTCTTTGAGTCGCTGGAGATGCTGAAGAACGGCATGAAGACCTTGCGTATCCGTTGTGTCGAGGGGATCACTGCCAATGCGGAGAGAACACGCGAGATGGTACAGCACAGCATCGGCATCGTGACGGCACTCAACCCTGTGCTGGGGTACGAGACCTCCTCGATGCTGGCCAAGGAGGCAGGAGCAACGGGGAAAAGCGTCTATGATCTGGTGCTGGAGAAGAAACTGCTCTCCCGCAAGGAGCTCGACAAGCTGCTCTCGCCGGAGAATATGCTTACACCGCATAAGCTGAAGAAGAAAAAGAAATAAGATCCCTCAGCTTCAGGTGTCTTGCTCACAAACAGTGACGCTCATTCGGCATCTTCAGCGCCTGTTCCTTCTTCGAGGTTTTTCAGGATATCTTCCACCTCTGAAGAGGCTTTGTGCAGTTTTGTCTGGCAGTATCGCAGGAGCCAGGCGGCTCTTTTTACGCTGCGGGTCAGCTCGTCAACATCGGGTTCGCCTTCCTCGATGCGGGAAAGGATCTCCTCCAGTTCGCTGATGGCTTCGGCATAAGAGAGTTGTTTTTTTGCCATGATCAGGTGTTTTTATCTTTTACGGGAAGGATGAAAGAGAAGCGGCTCCCCTCGTCCGGTGTGCTTTCGATGGCCAGGGAAGAGGAGTGGAAGGTAAGAAACTCTTTGCAGATGATAAGACCCAGTCCCGTACCTTCTTCCCCCGACGTTCCTTTGCGGGTAAAATGGTGTTCCAGGTTGAAGAGTTTCTTTTTATCCTCTTCCGGGATGCCGCAGCCTGTGTCTGTGACCGAGACCACCACATGATCCTCCCGGCGGGATGCTTCGACGGTGACCACCCCCAGTTCGCTGGTATATTTTATGGCATTGTGGATGAGGTTGCGCAGCACCACGCTTATCAGGCTCTCATCCGCATAGACGATCAGGTCGTTCGTGGTGTTGACCATCAAAGTGATCTTCTTTTTTTCTGCCGAATAGCGATACACTTCTGCCGCATCCCGTATCGTCTTGTTCAGGTCGATATAAGCAGGCTGGAAGTGTATCCGGCCTGTCTGAATACGAGCCCAGTGCAGAAGGTTCTCCAGGAGGAAATGGAGCTGTTTGGCTGCCTGGAAGATGAATTCGCTGTGGCGCTTGATATCTTTTCGTTCAAAATTGTGGATCTCTTCCGAGAGCAGCTCTGCAAAGCCCAGCAGGGCATTGAAAGGATTGATCAGGTCGTGGGCCAGGATCATGAAGAGCTTGTTGCGGATCTGGTTCTCCTGTTGTTGCTGTTTCTGTTCCAGCTTCTTATGGACGGCTTCCAGCTTCCGGTTGGTCTCCAGCAGTTCCCTGTGCGATCTTTTGTTGATCAGGAAAATGGAGAAAAGGATAAAGAAGATCAGTGCAAAGAATATGAGCAAAAACCTGCTTATGTTCTTATAGAACAAGTTCTTTTTATAGGTCAGGTTGCGGATGCGGTTGTCTCTTTTGAGGAGGGAGAGAGATTTGATCTTTGTCTCCATATCATACCGGATGTCAAAGAGCTCTTTGACCGTTTTAAGCTGAACTTTCTGGAGGGAATCGACAAAAGCAATGTGTTTCTCACTGTAATCGATCGCTTTCTGGTAATTGCCGACGGCTGCATAATATTCAGAGAACAGGGCCAGGTTGTCGCCGATGACCTCCGGTTGGTTATGAACTTTCAGACAGAGCATGCTTTTTCTCAGGTAGACGACAGCTTCCAACGGATTGTGCATTTTCATACAGGTTGCTGCCAGCTGATGATAGAGTTTGCAAAGGGAAGCATAATAACCAGCCTGCCGGTTGATCCTGACCAATTCTTTCAGAACTTCTTTTTCCTTTTCATACTTGCCGAGATGGTCCCAGTACTTTGCAAGGTAGTTCATTACATTGATGGTGCCGGAAGTATCTTGTTCTTTCCAGAATGCTGTGAGAGCACCTGTGATGTATGAAAAAGAGGTGTCATAAGCTTTCTTGTTCATTTCCGCTTCGCCGAGGAACAGCAGGAGGGTGTTTTTCATGCTGGAATCCCCTCTGTTCTGCGGAACTGACAGCATCTTTTCGGCCCGGCGCAGGTAGACCAGGGCCGAATCGTATTCTTTGAGATCGTTATATGTCTGGCCCAGAAACATGCTTGTTTCCGCCTCTAGTTCAGGGCATTGACAATCCCGGATGTTCCCCAGGATGGTACGGTAGTATTCGATGGCAGTGTTATAGGCCTGTTTCAGGGAATAAACATTCCCTATCTGCAGGAGGGCTTTGTTGATGGCTTCCGGATCGTTGCTTTTCAGGGCAGCCTCGTAGGCGAGGTATGCATAACGGAGGCTCTCTTTAGGATCCGTGAACAGGTGTTTTTTTGCCAGTTCAGTGGCGATCTTTGTTT
>CAZYQV010000519.1:0-3476 GCA_964649775.1 uncultured Rikenellaceae bacterium | reverse complement strand
TTGGTGTCGATCATCTGCTCCCAGTCGGCGATGTCCCCCTCTTGGATGGGGGCGAAGCCGGCGGCGAGGCCGGCATTGTTGACCAGCACGTCGATGGTCTGCCATGCTGCGGGGAGTGAGTCGATGGCCTGCTCCACGGCCTGGCGGTCCCGCACATCAAAGTGGAGGGCATGTACCCTGGCAGCAGTGTTCTCCTCCAGCTCTTTTTTCAGATGGTCCAGCCGTTCTTTTCGTCTGCCGGTAATGATGATGTCATAGCCGTTCCTTGCCAGCAGCCGGGCGGTGGCTTCGCCGATGCCGGCCGTAGCTCCCGTGATCAGTGCTGTCTTTCTCATTTTTCTGTTCTTTTACCGGCAAATTTAGTAAAAATAAGTTGTGCCGCCGGGAAAAGGCTTTGCGAAAAGATAGGGCAACAATATGGTTTTTGATTATCTTTGTTGCTGTCAATAATCCATACAGCAATGGCCTTACCGGAAGTAACCCTTGATACTGCCAGAAGCCTCGGCCTGGAAGATCAGGAATATGAGATGATCCAGAAGATCCTGGGCAGGAACCCCAATTTTACGGAGCTGAGCATTTTCTCGGTGATGTGGTCGGAGCATGCTTCGTATAAAAACTCTATCAAATGGCTCAAGACCCTGCCCCGTGACGGTGAGCATATCCTGGTGGGTGCGGGGGAGGAGAACGCCGGACTGGTGGACGTAGGCCATGGCATCGCCTGTGCTTTCAAGATAGAGTCGCATAACCATCCCTGTGCCATCGAGCCCTACCAGGGGGCAGCCACAGGTGTGGGGGGTATCAACCGCGATATCTTCACCATGGGGGCACGGCCCATTGCACAGCTCAACTCGCTGCGTTTCGGCAACATCGAAATGGACCGCACCCACTGGCTCATGCGGGGTGTGGTGAAGGGGATAGGCGATTACGGCAACTCTTTCGGTGTGCCCGTGGTGGGAGGAGAAGTTTATTTCAACGACAGTTACAACACCAACCCGCTGGTCAATGCGATGTCGGTGGGGATCATGAAACATGACGAGGTGGTGTCGGCGGTAGCCAAAGGAGCCGGCAACCCGGTATACATCGTCGGCTCTTCCACCGGAAAGGACGGCATCCACGGGGCTACCTTCGCCTCGGCCGACATTACCGAAGACTCGGCCAACGATATCCCGTCCATTCAGGTGGGTGACCCTTTCATGGAGAAGCTGCTGCTGGAGGCGACGCTGGAGGTGATCAAAACAGGTGCTGTGGTAGGCATGCAGGATATGGGGGCTGCCGGCATCATCTGCTCCACCTCCGAGATGTCGGCCAAAGGAAACAGCGGCATGCGCATCGACCTCGACAAGGTGCCTCTGCGGCAGGAGAATATGGAGGGGTGGGAGATCCTGCTGAGCGAGTCGCAGGAGCGTATGCTGGTGGTCGTCGAGAAAGGTCGCGAGAAAGAGGTGGAAGACGTTTTCGACAAATGGGATCTGAACTGTCAGATCATCGGTGAGGTGATCGACGAAGACCGTCTCTATTTTTACCGTCATGGTGAGCTGGTGGCCGACGTGCCTGCCTCCGACCTGGTGCTGGGCGGAGGGGCTCCCCAGTATGACCGGGAGTACCGCGAGCCGGCATACTATCAGGAGTACCGGAAGTTTTCCATCAGCGATATCCCCGAGCCGGAGGATATGAAGGAGGTCATCCGCATGCTGGTGACCAACCCCGACATAGCCAGCAAGCGGTGGGTATATGAGCAGTATGACACCATGGTGGGGGTGAAGAACATGAGCACCAATATGCCTTCGGATGCCGGGCTGGTCGACCTGCGGGGTACACGCAGCGCCCTGGCGCTGACGGTCGACTGTAACTCGCGCTATGTGCTGGCCGACCCGGAGGTGGGGGCCGAGATCGCCGTGGCCGAGGCTGCCCGCAACATTGTGTGCTCGGGCGGTGATCCCCTGGCCATCACCAACTGCCTTAACTTCGGCAACCCATACAACCCTGAGGTATACTGGCAGTTCGTCAAGGCAGTGCAGGGCATGGGAAACGCCTGCCGCCGTTTCAACACGCCCGTGACCGGTGGCAACGTGAGCTTCTATAACCAGGCATCCCTCGACGGGAAGGTGGAACCAGTATACCCCACGCCGGTGATCGGTATGCTGGGGGTGCTGCGTGAGAAGAACAACCAGATGACCATCCCCTTCAAGAACAAGGGCAACATGATCTATCTCATTGGCAAATCGGTCAATGACATCGCCTCCTCAGAATATCTTGTCCATTATCATGGCATTGAGAAATCACCGCCTCCCTATTTCGATCTGGAGGAGGAGGTGCGTATGCAGCAGGCGGTGAAAGATCTGATCCGTTTCAGCCTGGTGCGTTCGGCCCATGATGTTTCGGAAGGGGGATTGTTCATCTCCCTCTTCGAATCGGGCATGTACCACGGCCTGGGCTTTGACATTACTACCGACGCGGAGGTGCGCAGAGATGCTTTTCTCTTCGGCGAGGCGCAGGGTCGTGTGGTCGTGACCGTCTCGGAGACGCGGGAGACCGAGTTCATCGACTTCATGGTGAAGAGCGGTGTGCCTTTCTTTGCCTTGGGGCATGTGACCAAAGGGGAGATACGCATCGATGATATCTCTTACGGATTTATCTGCGACCTGAAAAAACTGTATGATCAGGCCATCGAAAAAAATCTAGAAGACAGGTAAACAGCGTGTCGGTGGATGACAGAACCCGTGAGATCCTTGAGAACAAGGGTACGCATGTGAAGAACATGTTCGACCGCATTGCGCGGTGGTATGATTTTCTCAATCATTTTCTTTCTCTGGGCATCGACCGTCGCTGGCGGAAAAAGCTGGTGCGGGGCCTGGCTCCGCACGAGGGGGATCATGTGCTGGATGTGGCTACCGGCACCGGTGATCTGGCTTTCACCCTCCTGGCAGGATGCGGATGCCGTGTGACGGGGATGGATGTGTCGGAGGAGATGATGGAGGTGGGCAGGAGAAAAGCGAAGAAAAAAGGGGTGGCCGGCAGGATGACCTTTGTCACCGGCAGGGCCGAGGAGATGCCTTTTGAGGATCAGGCTTTCGGGGCGGTGACCGTAGCTTTCGGGGTGCGTAACTATACCGATCTGGAGCAGGGGCTGAAAGAGATGCGGAGGGTGCTGCGTCCCGGCGGGACAATCGCCATTCTTGAGTTTGCACAGCCGGCACGGCAGCCGCTGAAAGCATTGTACTCCCTCTATCTTTTTCATCTGCTGCCCCTGGCAGGCAGGATCTTCTCGGGCGATAGATATGCCTATACCTACCTGCCGGAGTCGATCAGACGGTTTCCCCAGCGGGAAGCCTTCCTTGCGATCATGGAGCGCTGCGGTTTTGAGGAATGCCGGTACGAGACCTATACCGGAGGGATCGTCGCCGCCTACTTCGGAAAAAAGAAAAACTAAAAATTATACTATTTTTACAGTATCACAGTTAATAAAACAAACCGTA